>JBCBSL010000155.1:0-12170 GCA_039819145.1 Cyanobacteria bacterium J06638_22 | reverse complement strand
CAGCCATACCCGACTGGTATACCCATCCGACAGCGACGGCTGGGCCTCAAAATAACGCGGTAAGAGCGCGGATTTTAGCTCCAGGGTCGGCCCATAAAACGCCTCGGGATAGGCCAAGGTGTTGAAGCCACAGTAATAAGACGCGGCAAATCCAGCTAGAGCGATGCCAATCAAGGAATAGGAGAGAATGCCATCTCCAGAGAAGAAGAAGAGATCCCTCACCCATTGGAAGGGAGGCACCAGGATATGCCAAGTACCGCCTGCGATGAGGAGTCCAGCAACATAAATATGACCGCCGACTAAATCTTCCAAATTGTTGACGTCAAACAAGTGGGTTCTATAATCCCAAATGGTTGCCAGATCTAGAGTGGGAGCGGTAACCAATCGCACCTCTTCTAGGTTCGCATCATACAAGCCGCCAAAGAACTGCGCCTTAGCGACGAACAGTAAAGCTCCCAGCCCCAAAAAGATGAGGTGGTGCCCCAGAATCAGACCTAGCTTGGGGGCATCGTCCCATGCAAAGTGGAACTTTGCAGATCTTCCTGGTAGCATCTCTAGACTAGAGGGCAAACGATTCCGGTGAAAATAAGCGCCCCCAGCTAAGACGCCAGCTGCGACGATGTGAATGACCCCAATCGCAAAGATCGGGAACGTATTGACAATCTCACCGCCTGCACCGACACCCCAGCCCTCTGTTGCCAGATGCGGCAACAGGATTAATCCCTGGGTATACAGCGGTTTATCGGTTGAATAGACCGCTAACTCAAACAGCGTAAAGGCCCCAGCCCACAGCATGATCAAAGCTGCTTGGGCAACATGGGCCACGATAAAGGTATTGGATAGATCGATAAATCGAGCATTGCCCGACCACCAGGGGTACTGCTCCTGGGTTTTCTGAGAAACATACATGGCAATAAGTTGATTACAACAGCGATGTCCAAATCCATGCCCCCCACGGTGGGGGGCGTCTAGGCTCAGAAGCTGCAGGTTTACGACAGACCTGAGACGATGTGGTCGAGATAGGTATCCATTTCTTGCCCAGCTTCAGTGCCGACCCGTTGGGTGACGACTTCTTTCATCGCTTGCACTGCCTGAATTGTTGGCTCAATCGGTACGCCGAGGGATGCATAAGTATCCTTCAGGCCATTCAGAACGCGTTCATCCAGGATGGAGGAGTCAGCCGCCAACATGGCATAGGTTGCATAGCGCAAAAAGTAGGTCAAATCGCGCAGACATGCTGCGTAGCGCCGAGTTGGGTACATATTGCCGCCGGGCAGCGTAATGTCTCCATAAAGAAGGCTTTTTTCGACGGTTTCGCTGATAATGCTGGCGGCACCGGAGCTAATTTGAGTGGCAGCTTTGACGCGCACCGTTCCAGAGTCAAAATATTTCTTAAGTGTGTTGAGTTCTTCACCTTCAAGATACTGACCTTTCTCGTCAGCAGGATTAATGACAGACGTGATTGTGTCTTGCATGGCTCTTTCCAAATTTTGTTGTAAATGGTGATGTGAAATTTAGTACAGAAGAATGGGATGCGAACCGTGTGAATAACGTGCGATCGCCTTCCCTAAACCTTTGTCTTATCTCAGAACGAAGCTGGAATGCATTTAAAATCTGCCTAAAAGTTAGCAATTCCCTAATTCAACGTCGTTGAAGACAGGCAGTATACAAAACATCAAAACCCAGCTTATCCCTCACAAAATAATTGTTTGAAGAGATAGTTGACATGAAAAATGTGCTGTCTTCTGATATTGACGTGTTCTGAGAAATCAGCAGACGAATGATGCCTTAAAATGCTCGAATGAGCTGATCAAAGTAGGGGCCAGCTAATGCCGCTTCTTCAGAAGTCAAGGTGCTCATTGCAACAGACTTGATACAGCGCATTGCCAGCTTTAGATTGGCGAGAGGAACGCGGAGTGAAACATACATATCACGCATGCCATCTAATCCAATATCCTCAAGGGGTTTGGAATTACCGGCCAATACGCAATAGCTCACTAAGCGGATGTACCATCCTTGATCACGCTGGCAGAGAGCGGTTTTCTTAGGATTTCCGCTGTTGCTAGGTGTGTTGGGACATTGTGACCAGAATTGCTTGCTCCCTTCATCAACAATCTTCTGTTCGTTTGCTGCCAGCTTCTGCGCCGCACTCAGCCGGACATTGCTACTACTAAAAAAGTCTTGCAGCTGAGTCAGCTCTGCACTGCTTAAAAACCGTTCAGAACGGTCGGATTGAGCGATCACTTTAGCCACGATACTCATGAAATAAACCTCCTATTAAGGTGGGGTGTTTTTGATCAGCACAGCCTAGATTGAATCTCAATGCCAGCCAAATCATTCAGAGGAATCGATTCTGGCTTCATCTGTGGAGTAAAGAGTTAGAAATTCCTTCAGGCAAGGAAGGTTACACTCTTCACTACCGCTTCAAATGACTGCCAGCCATAGAGATTTTGGAGATTACGAAGCCTCAAGTGCCTACAACAATCTGATGGCTTCTCAGTGGGCTGAAAGGCCATGGATTCTGCTAAGACGCCTGAGCTGGCTATCTCAAGGATGTTGTATTTTGCGTTGCGTAGAATCTGATTCTCTCGTGAAGATCTGCGAGAAGTCGATCATCAATGGCTAGCTGTCTAGTAACAAAGATAAGAGCCAAGTATGATGATCCAACAGAGTTGTTCATAAACTAAATACATAAGTACAAGAATGTTCATTCACGGCAACGAACATCCTATTATTTTAATCCTTTGAATAGATTTATATCTTTTCCTGGTGACTATTTATATTTACAAATCAAGCTGGATCTTACATACGAAATCGATTAAACCATGCTGTATGTTCAGGTAGAAAAGACTGCACGTCATATCGCTAGGTTTGTCCTATTAGCAACAAGTTCTTTCAAACGCGAGCTATTGGGAAACCAGCCGGATGAGCGTTGATCAGCTAAGGCGAAAAGGTATCTTCAATGTTGCGTTGATCATTATTTATTCAAGTAAGATTTTTAACTACTTCCTACCGTTAGCGCACGAAGAATCACTTAAGCTAGTGACAAAATTTAAAGACACCATTTCCTTGACTGATGAGGCCACAAAGCAGCGCTGTCGGAGGACGCGCTGTTCTAACGTCGCCGTATTTTGCTGACCATTTTGCGCGACAGCCGCAGCCCTAATGATTCTCGGCTTGCCCACTCCTGCACAATGCGGAAGAACATCTGGCGATCGCCTGCCTGGAGCACAGCTGTCTGGTCAGCCGTTTCGATGGCATAGGGGTAGCCCCCGCCGATGATGACCTCCGCCCGTACCCAGTCTAAGATTTCGTCGAGTCGCCCCGCTTCGACCACCCAAAGGGGAAACTCAACGCGGACGGGGTAGTGATCTCGGGTTGTTTTCAGGTAGACAAAGCCGATGCGATCTTTGTGTTCCGCGTAGGCTGAGAGAATATCCGCCCGGTCGCACTGAAACAGGGGCGTGCGATCGCCCCATGCCATCGGTAAGCGATTCACCAACTGCGCATCATGCACCATCGATGCATCGGGCAGGTCATACAACTGCCGCAGCATCACGGTCAGGTCATCGGCGTAGGTGGTGTCGATGTAGCCTACGACGGGAACGCGGTGTGCCTCGCTAGCTCGCAGCAATCGCAACAGGCAGTTGATGTAAAACTGCCGCGCCTCGTCGTCAAATCGTTGGGCAAAGGTCGCGACCAAGGAGCCATCGAAGAACAGTAGAGAACGCTCGGCCTGGGAATGGGCTTCGATGTAGTCGACCAGGCGATCGACTTCCATGCGGTAGCGACGCATGTTGACCTGGCGATCGGCAAAGTCGCCTCCCTCGGTGCGCAGTTCGTCTGGGGGCATCACATCCACCTGCACATCCTTGGTATAACCGCCCTCCGCCTGGTGATGATTTTCAAACCAGCCAATTTGCACGAGGGCAATCGGGAGCGACAAATCCTTGCCGGGATAGATTTGGGAGCCATCGACAGCAAACGTGGTGACGCCTTCTAGGCGATCGCGCACCCAGCGGTGGCTTTCTTCCCGGTTTTTCCACTGCAAGCCCGCCGATACCACCCCCTGCTTCGCCTTGTCCATGGATTCCAGCGGACGGGCACCCAGCTTTCCCGAGTGCTGACGAATCAACGCCTCCCGCTCGGCATCCGATAATCTCACAAACGTATCCATCGCGTCCCAATACTGCCGCAGGATATCCCCGGCTTGCTGGTTGAACAAGGAAAATCGATCGCGTTTTTCGTTCAACAATTCAAAAATTCGACTGGATTGGAGCGGCATGGGTGTTCTCACAGGGTGGCTTGACCAATGGTGCTCTCTCTCGATGAACAGCGGCTTCTAGCGGTTGCCAATCTAGTTGACCTTTGTGATGGATTTCTTATGGATGGATAAGGTGGGCAGTGCCCACCTTATCTACCGGTTAGGGATGGAGCGATCGCGTCCGTAGGGTGGGCACCGCCCACCGTTCAAAACACCTGAAAGCAAGAGATCCCGTCAAATCAGCCCTGTTCAAAATCAGGAGAGCGTTCAGTCTTCAAAACTAACAAAGACCTGAAGGAGTTGATCGACTTCCTTCAACTCCCCAACCAGCCGGCGCACCGGGCGGGGATGGACGCGAACCAGGGTGGGCGTGGCGGTAATGCGATCGTTCTCAGCCTGCTCAGGGTTTTTGTAAATGTCGATGACCCGCAGGGTATAAGGCTGATCCAACGTCTGCTCCAATAGCCCATACAGGTTCCGGAGAATGTTTTCGGTGGTGGTGGTATGACCTGCGACATACAGCCGTAGGATATAGCCGAGGGATTCCTGTCGTTGAGAGCTATCCGGAATTTTGGAGGAAAGCGTAGGGATTGGAGGGGTTCCCCCCGACTCGTTTCCCGGAAACTGCACGATCAGGTCATGATTATCCCAAAGGGTAGGAAATTGTTGGCGGTAGCGCTCTAGGATGGGGCGATCGCAGACTTCTGCCACCTGTGGTACCACTTTCCAGGCTAGCGATCCTGTTCCAAAGGCCGCATTCAACAACGCCTGATGCCGCATGACCAGGGGATAAGCTTCGGCATGCTGAATCATGTCTTGGGTTTTGGGATCCTGCCACCGATCGATCGTCGCCGTGTAGCAAGGCACCAGGAAATGGGGCAGCTCTTCCAAGTTGAGTAACTCTTGCAATAATGCACAAAGCTGTAAGTGCCAGCGTTGCTTTTTATCGGGGTCGATGCAATAGACCATATCCCCACCCGGCGTAAACAAAGCCAGCCCCTTGAATAAGGACGGCAGCGGCGGTGAGGTGGCAAATTCGGGGGACATAGGCACAAGCCCTTGCGTGCAGCATGGAAAATGGCAGCCTAGGCGATCGCAGCAAACCGTTACTGACAAAGCCTGTCACACTAGGCGCCCCAGCGATAGCAAGAACATCGCTGGCGACAGCAAAACCTCCTAAGGCTCAATCAATCGATGCTGGAAAAATGGGTAGGTTGCTACCGTGGGTCAGCGAGGATCGTACTACGTTCCGCTCATCCAAAATGGGTGCAGCCCTAATCGACGTACACGAGAGTCACCCGAGCGTTCGTATCCATCTGCCCACTATCATCAGCCCAATATGTCTCAATGCTGATGATTCACCACGCTGATGGGAGTTCAGCGCAGTCAAATAAGGTCTGCCCCCATTGTGGGGGGAAATTCCTAGCGCGGGGCAGAGTTGTTGCACCTCGCACCAAAAGTTCAAACTTGCGATCGCAAATTCAGATTCCTTCGCAATCTCTCATCGCATTCAGCCAATGTCTCGATCCTAAAACCGCCATATAAGCTTTACGAATGCATCCCGTTGAATAATCATAAAACCCAACCATCGCTTGCAGTAGATGCAAACGATGGTTGGGTTCTTCAATCGGATTTGAAGCGAGCCCGTAGATGCAGCTTGCCCTTCCACTGAGGGTTTTGGGGCTTTATAGGTTTGCGACCCCTTAGACGCGACCCCGCAGAATTTGTGCCATTTCATTGGGCTTCGGCGACATTTCCAGCGCGGTTTCTTCCGTGATGCGTCCAGCCTCGTACAACGCATAGAGTGACTGGTTCATCGTACACATCCCATCGAAGCCACAGCGGGGAACCAACGCCTCTACTTCATCCAGATCGCCCCGGCGGATGTAGTCACGAATCGCGTCGGTATTGATCATAATCTCGTGGAAGGCCGCTCGTTTGCCATCGGTGGTTCGGCACAAGCCCTGAGCTACAACGGCGACGAGCGATTCTGCGATGGAAAGACGCATGGGTTCTTGCTGCTCTGGCTCATACAAGCCCAGGATCCGTTCGATGGTTTTGACCGCACTGTTGGTGTGCAACGTTCCCATCACAAGGTGACCCGTTTGCGCCGCTTTCAAGGCCGTGTTGACCGTTTCCTGGTCTCGCATCTCACCTACCAGAATGACGTCGGGGTCTTCCCGCAAGGAGGCCTTCAGCGCATTGTCAAACTGCTTCGTATGCATCCCTACTTCTCGCTGTTTGATCAGCGCTTTGCGACTGGTGTGGACGAATTCGATGGGATCTTCAATGGTGATGATGTGCTTTGGCATTTCCCGGTTCATGTAGTCCACCATGGCAGCCATTGTGGTGGATTTACCTGAACCCGTTGGCCCTGTCACCAGGATAAGTCCCTTATGGTAATGGCACAGATCCTTCAACACAGGCGGCATTTGCAGCTCTTCCAGGGTCAAGATCTTCATGGGGATCAAACGCATAACCATAGCCGGCCCCCGCAGGGTGTCGAACACGTTGATCCGGGCACGAGCGAAGTCATATTGGGTCGCACCATCGAAGTCGAGCTTGCCTTCAAATCGGGCAATCTCACCGTCACTGAGGACTTCCTGCAACCAGCTCATGAAGGTTTGGGTATCAGTGACCGGATGGTCGGTAATCTGGATCTCCCCACGATTACGGTAGCGGGGGATCTCGTTAACCCCGACGTGAATGTCGGAAAATCCCTTGTCAAACGCATTCTTCACAATGGTTTCAAGGGTGGGCTGTCCAGCAGAGGGCTGACTCCGTGCTGCTGGGCTGCGCGGTGGGGCTGCAGGGCGGTGCCCCGGCGGCGGCGGGGGTGCCGCAGGAGGTCGTCTTGTAGCGGGCGTCGTTTGCATGCCAGGGGGTGCATTGACGGCTGTGACTGGGCCACCTGGCGGGTTTGCCCGGGTCATTGAAGGGGTTGGGCGCGTCCGCGACATCTGCTGGGTCTGCTCTGGCCCAGTCGGGGGAGGCGCCGCCGGACGTGGAGGCGGAGGCGTGCGGGGGTTTGATGGAGGTGGGGTCGATGGACGTTGTGCATCAGTCATAGGTCAACTCGCTATTTAGTGCTATTTCAGGGCAATAAGCTATGTCAGGGCAATAGATTGGTAATGGGATGAAAGCATGCTTGGGGATGCGCGGGGTAGCGTTTATGAAACGTCATTGGGTGAAGGATGAGCCGCCCTCTTATCAAAACTAGGCAGTGCTAGCAGCGCATGGGGATGGAAGCACATTGTTATTCAACATCGACCTGTTCACCATACGCCTCAGCATAGGCACTGATGATAAGCCAGCGAAACAGGTTGGGTCGAAAACAGACTGATTCATACGGGATCATTCATACATCTTGGATTCATACGTCTTATAATAGGTTGGGCGATCGCACTCCTTGTGCAGTTTGTATACAGCTGCAGTTTGTATGTAACGGCATTCCCTTGCGCCCGATTCATGTGTCCGATTGCATCAGATGCCAAGGGGTAATCGAAAACAGATACAAGCCGATGACATTAGTTCTATACCATCCATTCACAATTTCTATGAATGATCATGGCCTATGAACTGGAAGAGTGTCTCACTATCAACACAATTTTCTCATTTCTCAACTTAAGTCGAAGGTTTAAGGGGTTGTTGCAGTAAACATAGGTAGGGACTTTACCCAACGTTTTCCCTCAACTTTTTTCGGAGACATTTCTTACGGTTTAGATTTTTAGAGCCCTCTCAATTTTTAAGAGACATCTTAAAGCTATCCGCTTGTTTGAGTCATGGAAATACTGGCGACGATGCTCTTCCATCAATACGATTGGCGGTTGCCCGACGGCATTTTTAGAGAAGCTAAGACAAATCTAAGGGTACGAAGTGCTGAGCCGGAACCAACGATGGAGATCACTAGGGATAGCGCAAACTAGGTGTATGCCATACTGGCCTATCTTCAGCGGGGCGATCGCCCCCCTACATAGCAGAAACCCTCCCAGAGTTTTCCCAAAGCAGAGACAAATCCGATCAGCCAGCTGTCTGGAGCCTGGGGTTCTACGCCCTCGGCAACTAGGGGCTTGCATTTCAGCCACACCCCTAAACGAGAGGAGAGTCTGGGATAACGGTAAGCAATTGCCATGAGCGATCGCTGAATTTCATGATACGAGTTAGAAGTGGCTCGAGTAGACATGGCTCAACAGTAGTAGCCAGATGCGGCAGGTTTTCGGAATGACCTAGAGTGCCAAGGCTCTCTTGAAGGTAAATTTGTGGCTCTGTGGACTTGCCGAAAGAGCGGGAAAATGTCAGGATTTTTCACACAAAACCGTTCATTGGTTGACTGTGGCTCAGCTTCTTTACGCTATATTCTCCAAATACGGTTTTGCTAATGCTTGCGTGGCTTTTCTCATTCGTCTTATGACTTAACTTTGCCGCTTAGCTCTGCAAGGTTTAGTCCCTCCCGAGAGTCAACCCTTCCCAATACTCATCTAAAAATCCGTTACAATTCTTCAAGATAAGATCTGCTTACTGTAATCAAAAGTAAATCTAATGCAAAGCCAAGTTGCACTAGATTAAAGACAGTAACACTCTCTCTTCGCGTTGCGATACACATCTGTCAAGGCTTGCAAGAACTCTAAGGTAATCGGTTATGCACTTGAGTGAAATTACTCACCCCAATCAGTTGCACGGTCTCTCCATTCAGCAATTGCAACAGGTTGCCCGTCAGATTCGTGAAAAGCACCTGGAAACGGTCGCGACCTCCGGTGGTCACCTCGGGCCGGGTTTGGGTGTGGTTGAGTTAACACTAGCGCTCTATCAAACGCTCGATCTAGACCGCGACAAGGTGGTGTGGGATGTAGGGCACCAGGCTTATCCCCACAAACTTATTACTGGACGCTACAACCGCTTCCATACGCTGCGGCAAAAGGATGGGGTCGCGGGCTATTTAAAGCGCTGCGAAAGTTCATTCGACCACTTCGGCGCAGGTCATGCCTCGACCAGTATTTCTGCGGCATTGGGCATGGCGTTGGCTCGCGATCGCAACGGTGATGACTACAAAGTGGCCGCTGTCATCGGAGATGGCGCTCTTACCGGAGGTATGGCACTAGAAGCAATTAACCATGCCGGTCATTTGCCCGACACGAATTTGCTGGTGGTGCTCAACGACAACGAAATGTCGATTTCGCCAAACGTTGGAGCCATTCCCCGCTACCTCAACAAAATGCGCCTCAGTCCGCCGATGCAATTCCTCACCGATCGCCTCGAGGAAGAGTTCAAGCACCTGCCGTTCCTGGGCGAGTCGCTCTCTCCAGAGCTGTCTCGGGTCAAGGAAGGGATGAAGCGGCTAGCTGTGCCCAAAGTTGGTGCCGTGTTTGAAGAACTGGGCTTCACTTATATCGGGCCTGTGGATGGGCATAGCCTGGAAGAATTGATTGCCACCTTTAAGCAAGCCCACAAAATGCCGGGCCCCGTCTTACTTCATGTAGCGACAACGAAAGGGAAGGGCTATGCGATCGCCGAGCAAGACCAAGTTGGCTATCACGCCCAAAATCCGTTTGACTTAGCGACGGGCAAAGCGAAACCATCCCCTAAGCCCAAGCCTGCTGGCTACTCCAAAGTCTTTGGGCATACCCTCACCACGCTAGCGGAAGCCAATCCCAAAATTATCGGCATCACAGCGGCGATGGCAACGGGAACTGGGCTGACCAAACTGCAGCAAAAACTGCCCAAGCAGTATGTCGATGTGGGCATTGCCGAGCAACATGCTGTCACCCTAGCAGCCGGTCTCGCCTGCGAAGGCATGCGTCCCGTAGCGGCCATCTATTCCACCTTCCTGCAACGCGCCTTTGACCAAATCGTCCACGATGTCTGCATCCAGAATTTGCCTGTCTTCTTCTGCCTAGACCGGGCAGGGATTGTTGGGGCGGATGGCCCAACGCACCAAGGCTTATATGACATTGCCTACCTACGCTGCATGCCCAACATGGTGCTCATGGCTCCGAAGGATGAAGCCGAGTTCCAGCGCATGATTGTGACAGGCGTGGATTATACTGACGGCCCGATCGCCATGCGCTATCCTCGTGGCAGCGGCTATGGCGTACCGTTGATGGAAGAGGGCTGGGAACCTCTGCCCATCGGGAAAGCAGAGCAATTGCGCCAGGGTGAGGATGTGCTGCTGCTGGGCTATGGCACGATGGTTTACCCCGCGATGCAAGCAGCGGAAATCCTCAGTGAGCACGGCATTGAAGCATCTGTCGTCAATGCTCGCTTTGCCAAGCCGCTGGATACCGAACTCATTCTCCCGCTCGCGAAGCAAGTTGGCCGCGTCGTCACGCTAGAGGAAGGTTGCATCATGGGCGGCTTTGGCTCTGCCGTCGCCGAGGCGCTCCTAGATGCTGATGTCATGGTTCCCGTTACGCGCATTGGCGTGCCCGATGTGCTAGTTGACCATGCCAAGCCCGATGAGTCGAAGCAAGCACTCGGTTTGACGGGGCCGCAGATTGCCGATCGCATTCGCCAACTGCTGCAACCTCAGCCACAAGTCAATGAAACGCTGATCGAGCAAGCGTAGGTTTCTGGGGTTATTACGGATACAAATCGTAGCAGTGCATATGTAGTGCATATATTGAGACCCATGGTGGAATCCCGAAAGGCTTTTGCCATGGGTCTACCCGTTCGTGGGAAGAAGAATTATAGTGGGCACAACTCTTCCCATTATTGCTTTGCGGCACTGCTTATATGGACTCTCTAAACCCTGTATTTCCCGTTGTTTGGCAGACCGATCATCTGGTGCTCATCGATCAGAATCGGTTACCCGATGAATATGATTTGGTTCGGATCAACCGTTTGGAAGATTTGGCGATCGCCATCAAGGATATGATTGTGCGCGGAGCCTCGGCAATTGGCGTGGCCGCTGCCTATGGCATGTATTTGGGGGCACGAGACATCCAGGCAACCGAACGCTCTGTATTTCTCAATCATTTGGAAACCGTTGCACAAACCCTAAGAAATACCCACGCCACAGCGATTAACCTATCCTGGGCGATTGACCGCATGCTAAAAGCCGCACGGCAAGCCACAGGAAGCGTTGCTCAAATCAAAACCGTGCTTCTGGAAACAGCACAGCAGATCCAGAGTGAAAACTTGCAGACCTGCTACCAGATTGGACGCCACGGGCTACAAACCTTGCCCGCAACACCCGAAAGGCTTCGGTTGCTGACCCACTGCAATGCCGGGGCATTGGCGACAGCCGGATATGGCACCGCTCTTGGCGTTGTGCGATCGGCATGGCGGGAGAACCGATTGGAAACCCTCTATGTCACCGAAACGCGCCCGCGCTTCCAGGGGGCACGATTGACGGCCTGGGAATGCGTGGAAGAAGGCATCCCCGTCACGCTAATTACCGATGGAATGCCCGCTCACTGCATGCAACAGAAAATGGTGGATGCGGTGGTGGTGGGCGCTGATCGCATTGCTGCCAATGGCGATGTTGCAAACAAAGTCGGCACCTATGGCTTGGCGCTGTTGGCCAAAGCCCATTCTCTTCCCTTTTTGGTGGCAGCCCCCCTGTCTACGGTGGACTTTAGCCTACCAAGCGGAGCCAAAATCCCCATCCAAACTGCAGACAACACAGCCATCTCCCATATTTTCGATCGCCCGATTTGCCCTGCAGGGACAACGTTCTATAACCCAACGGCGGATGTCACCCCAGCCAATCTGGTAACGGCAATTATTACGGAGCGCGGGGCGATCGCCCCCTCAAACCTGATGCAGTTCAAAGAATAGCCAGTGTTGTGACCGCACTCAGCTCCTATAGCCTTACGCATTGGGATTAGGATCAATCATTTTTTGAAAGCCCCGCGACGCGGGTGCTCGACAGCTAATACTTTGATAAACCCGTCAGTCCTGTTGAAGA
>JBCBSL010000154.1:0-12205 GCA_039819145.1 Cyanobacteria bacterium J06638_22 | reverse complement strand
GGGCAGTGCCCGCGCTACCCAAAATCAAGGGTTCTCTGGTTTTTGTCCTTTACTCGGGCGTACCACAGTCGTTTGAGACTTTTGCTGGAATATTATGTTTTTCCAGCAACGACACTGTGTTGTCTAGGTCTGTTAGCGAATGCCAGTAGGCAGCAGCACCAGAATCAATGGGTTGCCCTTTGGGTGCATTACCTGCTTTGTCTCGTGTCACGAAGTATCGCAAGTTCTTTGCCATTCGCTCAAGTGCTATTTTGTTATATCCTCTCGCCTGCCCAACCCCAAGGCAAAGGTCAGGCGAGAGATCGTTGAGAGTATTGTGAACAACCTGCCCAAGCTGGTTAGTATCCCCCGGCAAAATTATGAATTCAATGGCATTAATGTACTGACTTAACGCTTGAGTTGGGTTATCCCGTAAAGACGTGATCACTATTTCTGAGGCGTTCAGGCCATCGTCATTCGGCTCAAATCCAGTTACCAAAACGTTCATCAGTCCTGTCCTTAAATCTTTTCTAAGCCGCTAGGTGCTATTAAACCTAAAAACCGATACCGCCCGCAGTGCGGGCGGTATCGGTTTTTAGAATCTGTTTTTTGATCATGCCGCACTACTTAACAGTTTATTACGGTGCCCCAGAGCCTGAATGGTTGACCCATAGCCCAGGGGCTAATATAGAACGTGAGTTCGGATCAGCAAATCCGGCGGTTGACCCCGAGACTGGCCATGCAAAACTCGTCTTCGCTGGTTCTTAAACCCCGAATTTTCTGAGTCCGCGACGGCAGGCTTCGCTCGAATAGACGTGACTTTAGCTGCCAGGGTGGTCTTGTATCCAGCGTTTGGTCGGTGTATCCAGCGTTCGGGTGACGATTTGTTCTATTTCTCCGATTGGAGTTATGCCATCTGCAAAGGCATTATCTAACGCCAATTTCCCATCCGAGCAGGAATCGCAGTGGGTATGTTTCGACTATGCCTTTGACCCAATGCTGGCCGTGGCGGTGGATGGCAAATTGGCACGACTCAACGCTGCTGCCTGCGAGCTGTTCTCTGGAGCCGCCCATGCGACAGGGGAGACCCTGGTCGGTCGATTGATTTATGACTTTTTACCCGAGATTGAGGCAACGCAACAGAGTTGGTCTGCCCTGGCAGTGGGTACCCGCATCCCCCTTGCAGGCAAACTGTATCCCTTAAGCGGGGTGGCTTGTGTTGTGGCAGGTGTGGCGATCGCCCATGCCCTGGCACCTTGCCATCTCGTGATCTTAGAACGAGTCGGACGTGGCCGACACTCAGCACAAGAACCTTATTTCAACTTGTTGCAGTCGGTCGATGGGATTGTCTGGGAGCGGGATGTGGTCAGCCAACGCTTGACCTTTGTCAACCAGAAAACGGAGGAGCTTTTGGGCTACCCGGTGAGCGCCTGGTTGCAGGAGGATCGCTTTTGGGAGAAGCATATCCATCCAGACGATCACGATGCTACCCTTGCCTCCTGTTGGGAAAGCCTGAACCGAGGTGAGGGCTATGTGCTTGAATATCGCATGATTGCTGCCGATGGGCGATCCGTCTGGTTTCGTGATCATTCATCGGTGGAGGTTCGCAACGGTATCCCCGTCAGAATGTGCGGATTGCTTACCGATATTACCGAGCAAAAAATGCTCGAACGCCACCGCGACAACCTGATTAGCGTTTTGGAATCGACCCCCGACTACGTTTCCTTGGCCACAGCCGATGGCTATCTCACCTATTTGAACCGGTCAGGGCGGCGGATTGTTGGGATAGATCCTGATGCAGATATTGGCATGATTCACTATCTTGAAACCGTGCCGCCCCAGTACCGTGACTGGTTTGAGACAGAAGTGGTGACCGCTCTCTTTGCCCATGGTCGTTGGATTGGGGAAAGTTGGTTGCTGTCTGCCAATGGCGAAGAAATTCCTTTACTGCAAGTGATTCTGGCGCATCAGGATGATGATGGGAACCTTGAATTCTTCTCGGCCATGGGTCGGGATATTCGTGACTTAAAGCAGGTTCAAGAGTCTTTTCTGCTGCAAGCGGAGCGGGAGCGGTTGCTGGCTGGCATTACCCAGCATATTCGCCAAAGCCTAGAACTAGAGCAGATTTTGCAAGCTGCCGTAGATGATGTCCGGACGGTGTTGGACTGCGATCGCGCCCTCATCTTCAAACTCTATCCCGACGCGATTGGCAAAGTGGAGGCAGAATCTCAAATCCCCCAGTTAGAAACGTTGCGGGGACATCGGTTTCATACCCACTGCCTGGATCATTGTTTGCCGACAGATTGCCCCCTCACCCCCTCCGTTACAGATGACAGCACTCAGTATCCGCTTACTCAGTGTGCCATTGCTCGCCTTCTCGGATTAGACATGTGTGCCCAAATTGCGGTGCCGCTTGTGCAGGGGGGAACGGTATCTCAGCCCGACCTTTGGGGGTTTTTGGTCGTCCATCAACAAACGGCACACCACTGGCAACCGTGGGAAGTGGAAATGCTGGAGGCGATCGCCGATCAAGTGGGCATTGCCATTCACCAGGCCGACCTCTATGACCAGCTCCAATGGTTCAACATTTGCCTGGAAGCGGAAGTGCAAAGCCAAACCGCACAACTCCGGCAGTCCTTGGACTTCGAGGCACTGCTCAAGCGCATTACCGATAAGGTACGAGATAGCCTCGACGAAGACCATATTTTCCAGGCAGCGGTCCAAGAATTGGCGATTGGGCTAAAGGTAGAGTGCTGCGATACTGCCCTCTACAATGCCGATCGCACAACTGCGACCATTGCCTACGAATACACCCTCAACCTCCCCCCGGCTCAGGGGACGACGTTCCTCATCGAAGAAGCTCCCCATTATGATGTGTATCCCCAATTGTTTAAGGGAGAAACGCTCTTATTTTGCAATCGTCTCACCTGTCCACCCTTGAGGACGGGAGATGTGACGATGTCAATGCTTGCCTGTCCTATCCGCGACGAGCATGCAGTCTTCGGGGATATGTGGTTGTTCCGACAGCAGGGCTTCACCTTCTCTCCGCAGGAAGTGCGGTTGGTCGAGCAGGTGGCTAGCCAATGCGCGATCGCCCTCCGTCAGGCGCGCCTCTATGAAGCAGCCCAGTCGCAGGTGCGTGAGCTGGAGCGGCTGAACGGACTGAAGGATGATTTCCTGAGCACCGTTTCCCATGAGCTGCGGACGCCCGTTTCTAACATCAAAATGTCAGTGCAAATGCTGGAGGTCATCCTGCAATCCACCGACCTGCTGGAAACCCATCAGCGGCTCGCAGACTATCTCCATATCCTAAATACGGAGTGCGATCGCGAAATGCGCTTGGTCAATGATTTGTTGGATCTATCCCGGATCGATGCTGAAGCCGATCCGCTGCTCCTTTCGGATATTGCTCTGCAAACCTGGATTCCTGCCATTGCCGAATCCTTTGAGCGGCGCATCGCAGAACAACAGCAGTACCTAGAACTGGTGGTTGATCCCGATCTTCCCCCGCTCCACACCGACCTAGGCTATCTGGAGCGCATCCTTGCCGAACTACTCCACAATGCGTGCAAATATACCCCAATAGACGAATGGATTCGTGTCCATGCGACCCTACTTCCAACACAGACCAGTGAGAATGGTGCATCAAGACGGGTTCCGACACCCAAGCAGGATAGGATCCAGATTTGCGTCAGCAACACGGGCGTCACTCTATCCCCCGATGAACTGGGTCATATCTTCGACAAGTTTTATCGTCTTCCCAGCGCTGATCCCTGGCGACACGGTGGTACGGGTCTCGGACTAGCCCTTACCCAACGCCTTGTCCAACGCTTAGGCGGCACGATTGAGGCGACCAGCGCCAACAACTGCACAACATTTACCCTCCACTTTCCTCAAACCTGCCCTGCTGTGGTTGTTGAATCATAGGTCAGAGCTTAAGGAGTTTGATGCTTTATATCCAATGCATAGAGCGCGTAGTGCTTTAGTTCATCGATGTTGGCATCAATCATGTGGGCCGATCGCTAATGAGCGTACTACAAATATGCTACAATCTTTGGATGGCGATCGCGCAAGAAGCATCATCATGCCATGGGGCAAGGCTTTCAGTCGAATGGTTGGCCGCACTACAGTCCAAGTACAGCACTACCAGGGAGCGAATCATGCAGGCGAAACGGACGACCGGATTTCGCGATCTCTTTAAGTATTTTGCGCCTTACAAAAAGCTGGCGTTACTGGGAATCGCATTTAGCAGCTTTTTTGAACTAACCGACCTCGTCGTGCCCTACAGCACCGGGCAGATTTTAAACATCCTATCCGGGCAGAACATCGACAATGTAACAGCCGCTATCACAACCAGCATCGCAAATGTCCTGTCGCGCACCGCCACTTCAGGTTTGACGCTGACCATTTTGCTAACGGCGATTGGTTTGGCAACGGTTGGACGTGCCCCCCTCGAACAATGGCTGGGACACTGGTTTCACTGGTATGTGCCCCTCAAAGCCCGGCGCGACCACGGCACCCATACCATCGCCCAAATCCTGCGTCTACCGCTGGAATACTACGACGAGAACAACCCCGGTCGGATTGCCGGACGCGTCGCCCGGGGGATTGAGAACCACACCTGGAGCTACCCCGAAGTCGCTGGACAACTGATTCCCAAAGCTGTTCGGGTAGCCGGGATCTTCCTCATCATTGCCCTGATCGAGTGGCGCATTGCGCTGTTCTTCTTGGCTTCGTTCCTCTTTGTGCTGAGCTTCACCCTAAAGGGGTTGAAGCGCTTGGTTCGCGCTGAGGAAATCATCGATCGCTATATGGAAGGAACCGAAAGCCGGACGTCGGAATTGGTTAGCAACATCAAAACCATCAAGGCGTTTGCCACCGAAACCAAGGAGCTGAAGCGACAGCAAACCCGATTCCAGCGAGAGTTTGACGTTATCGTTTATCGCATCCACAAAGGGTATGTCAACCTCTTTATGTGGCAGCGGATAACGACACAGGCCTCGCTGTTCCTGGTCTTGGGGCTAACCTTGTGGGCTACAGTGCAGGGACAGCTGACGCTGGGGCATTTCATCACAGCGCTAACAGTATCGAGCATGGCCTATGCCGAAATCGAGCCGATTAGTGCGGTGGCCGAAACCTTTGCCCGTCGCTATGCTTCGATGATGCGCTACCACGAATTCTTGAAGCTACCGGCAGGGCAAGACGCGGCGGTGCTGGATCATCCTGAAGGTGTTCCCAGCTACGCTTTTTCGGGAAAGGTGCATTTTGAGGGCGTGTCGTTTGGCTATGAGCGCGATCGCCCCGTCCTACAAGACATTGACTTGCTGATCGAGCCCTGCCAGACGGTGGCGTTGGTTGGGCGATCGGGCTCGGGCAAATCTACTCTGGTGAAGCTGCTGTTCCGCTACTTCGAACCGAACGCTGGAAACATCTTGATCGATGGGCAGGATATCTGCCAGTTGGATGTTACGGGCTATCGGCGGCGGCTAGCGATCGTGCACCAGGAGGTGGATGTGTTCAATGGCACTCTCCTGGAAAACCTCACCTATGGCAACCCCAAGGCAACGTTGGAGGAGGTGGAGGAAGCCTGTGCGATCGCCCGCGTGGATGAGTTCATTCACCTGCTTCCCCAGGGCTACTACACCGTTGTCGGAGAACGGGGCGTGCGCCTTTCCGGCGGCCAACGGCAACGGCTTGGCATTGCCCGCGCCCTGCTGGTTAACCCCGATGTGCTGGTGTTCGACGAAGCCACCTCCAGCTTGGATTACGAGTCGGAGCGATCGATTCAACTAGCCATGCGCAACCTCCTGGGAACCCGCACCATGCTGATCATTGCCCACCGCCTCAGCACCATCCGCGAAGCCGACAAAATCGTCGTGCTAGACCAAGGCCACATCGTCGAAGTTGGTAGCCACGCAGAACTCCTCGCCCACGGCGGCATCTACCATCGCCTCCACGCCCTCCAGGAAACCGGAGAGCTAGTGGAATAGAACAGGGAGAAGAGAAGCTGCGCCCATCCCACGAAGCCATTGAGTCAATCGCAAGGCTATAAAAAGTCAGTTGAATGGCAGCCCCCATGTTGAGGTTCTGGCTTGCTGGTTCCAAAGTATCTGGATGATCTGGAGCAGGAACGAGCTTGGAAGCGGAGATGCGGGGAAAGCCTTATACTTTCTTGCTGAATAGGGGGCGATCGCTGGTGACCTGTCGGTGAATAACTCCAATGCCCCAGAAGAAGTTCCCTTCCGCGACTGCAGTAGATTATGGATGAGATAGTGGTACTGGACGCGGAGAGTGCGAAGATTTTGGCTGGCATTAGGGAATGCTGTGAGCATAAATGCCTCGTCTATTCAAGCTGGCTTGTCGAAGCCCAATCCTTAATGATTCACTCCGTTCGGGCTGAGCTTGTCGAAGCCCAATTCTTAATGACTCATTCCGTTCGGGCTGAGCTTGTCAAAGCCCATCACCCTAAGCTTTGTGGGGGAAAGTACTCTACCAACCGTCCATCCTTCGACAAGCTCAGGACGAACGGAGCCCCTACTGTCTATTCTTCGACAAGCTCAGGATGAATGGAGCTCCTACCGTTCGGGCTGAGCTTGTCGAAGCTGTCACTACTGTGGAGGATTGAAATATATGTCATTTTGGGTCTACATCCTACGCTGCGCAGATAACAGCTATTACACAGGACACACAGACAATCTCGAAAAACGAATGGCTGAGCATAGGACTGGGGTTATGCCCACCTGTTACACGCACAAGCGACGATCTGTGGAGCTGATTTTCTCACAAGAATTTGCGACGAGAGAAGAATCTCTCGCCTCAGAGCGACAAATTAAAGGTTGGAGTCGCAAGAAAAAAGAAGCCATGATACGTGGTGATTGGGCTGAGGTTTCCCAACTTGCAAAAACACATACCGTTCGGACTGAGCCTGTCGAAGTTATCCTTTAAGCCTGACGAACCGTCGAATCGTCGAGGGGGACTTCCAGGGACGAGCTTCGACAGGCACAGCTTGAACGTCTTGACATTCTGGTCAATTATCCAAGCTGTGCTCATAGCCAGAACGCATGGTCTAGCCAATATTGAACTTGTTAGCGATCGCATAACAATACACCAAACATATAAAACTGGTGCTTTACGGTTCCTGAACTGCTTAAGAAGATGCCCGTCTCTTGTAGGCAAAGTAACGATTTAGCTCTTTGCTGCGAATCATGTAATTGGCAACCAAAGCGTTCAGTAGCGCCAGAATTAGACTCCCAATGATCATGACAAAGTTTAGCTGTGAACTCAGTGCCACAACCACCAGTATGAGTGCTACGACCATCAAGCTACAAAGCCCGACCAGCATCCATTTTGCCCATTTCTTCCCTTGCAGCGTGAAGTACATGACGACGATGGTGAGTAGAATGCGCCCGATCGCCCATCGATCCTGTATCGGAATGACCAGCAAGAAATCTAGCAGGCACAGCGACACGAACATGACCAGCAAATTCCTGCGGGCGTTCAGTACAGATTGATCCAGGCGGTTCATAGGGGCGGCATCCAACTCCAAAAACTGTTTTTTAAGGAAGGGTCACTGTCTCTGACCAGAGGGGAATGTCTTCCGTGGTGCGACGGGCGTAGAGGGCGACCGTGGTGAGCTCGGGGGCGACTTCCGGAAGGAGACCTTGGAGGGTTGTGGCGGCGGTGGTGCGACCGCCCTCCACATTGTCTCCAATCAGTAGCACATCTAATAGGGCATCGCGCTGACGGATTTTGACTTGTAACCCCGGTTGATTCAGGCTGCTGCGGAGCTGGGAGGCGATCGCCTCGGCCAAATCGCTGTTGCCGGGAACAGTTGAAGTCGCGGACGGTGTGGAGGGTGGGGTTTGCCAGTGGATGGGACTGCTACGTCGGGTTTGGGTGGGCATGTCGTCAGCCACCAGGGTCGTCAGCTTTTCATTTTCTAGGTTGGGCATCACCGCTAGTCGGTTTGCCTGGTTTTCCAGGGTTTTCTCGAACAGGTTCCGTACCAAGCGCCCATTGCCGAAGGAGCTATCGCGCTGCTCATACAATTGCGTGAACTCCCCTTGCAAGCGCTCTTCTGCTGCTTCGGTGAGGGTGAAGTGGCTCTTTTTCGCCATCATTTTATAGATGGCAACCAGTTCGTCGGGTTTGTAGTCATTGAAATAGAAATAGCGGTTGAAGCGGGACTTGAGGCCGGGGTTGGACTCGATGAAGTTGCGCATTTCGTCGGTGTAGCCCGCCACAATGACGACGAGGCGATCGCGATAGTCCTCCATCCGCTTCAGCAGCGTATCTACCGCTTCTTGCCCAAAATCGCGTCCCCCACCCTCGCGGGGAACCAGCGCATAGGCTTCGTCGATGAACAGCACCCCATCCAAGGCTTTTTCCACCATCTCATCGACTTTCTTGGCGGTCTGGCCAATGTAGCCTGCCACCAACCCCGATCGATCCGTTTCTACCAAATGGCCTTTTTTCAGGAAACCCAGCCCTTTGTAGATGCGGCTCATTAACCGAGCTACCGTAGTTTTGCCTGTTCCAGGTGGGCCTCCGAAAACAGCATGCAGTGACACAGGGGTTGCGCCCAAACCTCGCTCCTGACGAATTTTCTGGACTTTCAGGAAGTTGGTCAGGGTTTGCACTTCGGTCTTGATGTTGTCGAGCCCTACCAGGCTGTTGAGTTCCTCTAGGGCGTGCTCTAGGGTTTTCTCTAGATCTTCGGGAGCCGCAGGTGGGGGAGGCGGGGGAGGCGCGTCCGAGTTGGCCTTGGATTCTGTCGGAGCCGATGTGGCCGGAGTTGGGGCGATCGCCCGTGCCCGTGTGGCCAACTCCTGCTCATAGCTTTCCACTGGCTCGAAATGGTGTAATTGCTTCCAAATTTTCGACACAGCTTCCATGCCCGCCATGCTGATGACACCATCGGCTTTCACCAGTACCTGCGCAAATTTGTGGATACCATTGGTTGCCGCATCCAAATACTGGGTACCCCGCTCCTCATCCAGCTTGTTGAGCAGAGTAGGGAGGTTCAGTTCATCCCCCGGTTGCCGTTTCGTTAGCTCCAGCAAAATCTTCAGGGTTTCCTTTTGATATTTGAGGCGATCGTCTGTGGAAAATTCCCACGTCTCCGATGCCTTCAGCATATTCACATCCTGCTTAATCAAGCCATAGATGGTGAGATAGGCTAGCAGCTCACTGGAGCTGATTTCCTGATTACTGCGCCCACAGATTTTGACGACCTTGGCCAAATCCAGCAGCACTAGGTCAACGTAGCGCGGATCCAGAGCCAGAATAGGTTGCAGAGTCTTGTGGAGGAGCTTTGCTTCGTCTTTGACCTGACGGAACCCAACAATTTTTCGGAAATCCACGGACGACTCCTTGACGACGAATGAGAGATGGCAAGCGGCAGGATGGCGCAATCATCAGAACCGCTACCATCTTAGCCCCTTGACTTTGGGCCGCGAAATTCTCCCGACAACTGCCCTTAAATCAGGGTTGTGGAGACCCCCACCCATACCGTACATTCAAGCAGTGGAGCCATTTCTGCGATCGCCCTTTCCCCTACGAATCGCCAATCAAAACCCATGAAAGACAAAGCTTTGCGCTGGTTAAATACCGCTTTAATGTTCAATCTGTTTTTTGTGATGGCCGGAGCCGGATGGTTTGCTGCCGCTGTCGTAGGGCGATCGCTCGACCTCAACCTGGGACTCGATCTGTTCTACAAACTCTGGCAACCCGTCTTCAATCCGGCGATCGGGCTGCTGATTCTTGGCTCTGTGGTCAGCGGGATTTCGGGTTGGGTCAGCCGAAAGTTTGGCAGTACGAGCTCCTAAAAGCCTGCTAAACCTAATTTGGTAGGTTGGGTTGAACAACGTGAAACCCAACAGCGGAAAGACCTTCGTTGGGTTACGCTAACGCTACCCCACCCTACGCAACGGGGATTTCCGCAACAGGTGTTGTTCTTGTAACCGCAACCTGAGTCACTGAGGCTTGAACCGATGCCAGACTACGCCATCCGCACGATGACGCGCCGTGACCTTGATACTGCTGTAAGCTGGGCAGCGGCAGAAGGCTGGAATCCGGGGCGGCATGATGCTGACAGCTTTTACGCGACCGATCCAAGCGGTTTCTTGATGGGATGGCTGGATGACGAGCCCATCGCAGCCATTTCCGTCGTCAAATACGGCTTGTCTTTTGGCTTTCTTGGTTTCTACATCGTCAAGCCAGCATTTCGTGGGCAGGGCTATGGGTTCCAGATCTGGCAAGCAGGGCTGACGCATCTGGAAGGCCGAATGATTGGGCTAGATGGTGTGGTTGCTCAGCAATCCAACTATCTCAAATCGGGGTTCCAACTCGCCTATCGCAACATCCGCTACGAGGGCTTTGGGCGCGATGTCACCTCCCAACTGCCCGCTATCCAAACGGTGCCCTTATCGTCTCTGCCGATGGACAGCATCATTGCCTACGATCGCCCCTTCTTTCCCGACGATCGCCAAATTTTCTTACAAGCTTGGATCAACCAGCCCGATAGCACGGCTCTTGGCATTGTCGAGAACCAAATCCTTATGGGCTATGGCGTCCTCCGCCCCTGCGTTCAGGGTTATAAAGTTGGGCCACTATTCGCTGAAACTGCAGAGATTGCAGACGCATTGCTGAGTGCTTTGATCACCAAAGTTGAGCCGGATCAACCGTTCTATCTCGATGTACCAGAGGTGAACCCGGCGGCTGTGGCGATCGCCCAAAAGTACGGCATGACCAGCATGTTCGAAACCGCCAGGATGTATCGCCCAACCATGCCACAACTTCCAACCCACAAAATCTTCGGCGTCACAACCTTTGAGCTGGGATAAGCGGGGGAACAGCATCCTTGAGTGAGTTGTGGCGATTGGTGCATGAAGGCAGGCAGATTGTGCTGAAAGAGTCTCCTGGTTTCCCCTGTCGTCAATTCCAAGCCGTTGGAATAGGATGGACGAACGGTGCATTCTCCTCCGTCTCTCACCGTTTATCTTTCACCCTAACGCCCGATTTCCCATGGAATTGAATGAGGAGTCTCGACAGGCCGCCCTGCACCTCGCACGGACAGGCGATCCGGGGGCGATCGCCCAGTTGATCAATCGTGCCCTGAAGCCCAAAGCTATCCAGGCCAAGGTGACGCGGGGGGGCGATCGCCTCAAGATCATGCTAGAGGGCGCAACGGTTCCGGATCAGGGGGAAATGGTCACCTACCTGCACAAGAGCTTGACCCGGTTAGGAGCAGCGGAGATTCATGCGGCGCAGGTTTATGGACGGCAAGCCTTTGCGGCGAAACCCGCTTGGATGCAGCAATTTACCCTCAATCCCCCGGCTAGTGCTGCTGTTGATGCTATACCGACAAACCACCCTCAGCCTAAGGTTGCGCCCCTGCGTTCCAATTCAGCCGCAGCTCGTCAGTCGAGATCAACCTCGATCGTCACCACCTCGACCTCACGGCAGTTGCAAATTGCGTTTGGGGCGATCGCCGCTGTGATCTTCATGCTGGTTGGCGCAAACATTCGCAGCATCATGAGTATGCTGACGGGAACCCCCATCCTCATCGCCCGCTCGGCAGGATCGGATGGTATCTACGAGGCTCCCATCGTCGAGCGTATTCATGGCATCCCAGTCGTAGACGTCATCTTCAACGATCAGGTCTTTCCCATGATGGTCGATACCGGGGCGAGTGGAACATTGATTACCCCGCAAATGGCATCATCCCTTGGGGTGCGCCCAGTGGGGCAGGTCACTTCCTCCACAGCAAATGGGGTTGCTGTATTTGATGTGGGCTATGTCCGTAAGATCGAAATCGATGGCGCGAAGGTAGCCAATGTCCCTGTGGCTGTGGGCTTACCGGATCTGGAAGTCGGTCTTTTGGGGCATGATTTTTATCGCTACTTTGATATTTTGATCCGCGAGGATGTGGTGGAGTTCCACCCCCGCTAGCAATATGCGGTGTCGTCTTATGCACCCGACGAGAACAATCATTTTTTGAAAGCTATGAACCCTGGTTGACTGACAAAACTCACGAGCCCTCACCCCAAACCCCTCTCCCAAAGCGGGCGAGGGGCTTTGAGCGCACCTGTAGCCTTCTAACTCCCCTTCTCCCCGCGTGGGAGAAGCGATTATCTTGATTGTCAAGCAAAGTGAGCCAATATTGACTGTCCCTGGCCTCGGCAGCGGTCATCAGACTGGGGTATGGTGAGCCGTGACGCGTTCG
>JBCBSL010000153.1:0-12210 GCA_039819145.1 Cyanobacteria bacterium J06638_22 | reverse complement strand
CTGTCAATGTCGTGATTGTTTTTCCATATCTTTTCCTTTTAACTGAATCTTTCCGGATTCTAATCAATTCTCCGGAACACCACCGTTTGGATTTTATTAATTAGAACTTATTTAGAAGTTATATCGATAGAACTTACATCGAAAACATAGCCGTTCTCCTTATAATTAAGCGCAGGTTTGAACTCTACACAAGGGGTTCAAGCCCCCTTTTCGTGCTGAATCCCTTTATACACGCTACACATTCCAGGGGGGATACGGATCGCTACCTGCATTGCCTATGGCTCCCATTTCGATGTCTGTACGGATAGGTCAGCATGAGTCAGAAAATTGCAACTGAGAGGGCTTGGGAAACCTAGCACTTTGAGATACAGTCGTATTGAAAATAGGCAGGTTGGGCATGGATGAACTCCAGTGTCAGCCGTCTATTTTGGACGGTGTTTACGGGCAAACCAGGTCAGGTGTGATATCGAATCCGAGTAGCAAAACCCCGATGTATTTTTGTGAAATGCTTGCGAGGCAAGCATTTCACAAAAATATAGCTGGTTTATCTAATCCGGATTTAGTGTGAGAGGAGCATGTCATGGCAAGTTCACCCAATGGCGAACCACGGCCTGAGGAGCCGCGCCCGCCGGAGAGACGACGCAGGCGATCGCCCCGACTTTGGCGTTGGGCGGGTTGGGGGGTGGCTGCCACTGCCATTACAGCCGGAACCATTGGGGGCTGGTGGGGATTGCGTTTCATTCGCACTGAACTTGCTCCTCTTATTTCCAGACAGGTTTCTGAGCTAATCAACCGCCCCGTTGAAGTGGGAGAATTGGAATCGTTTTCTCTGACGCAGATTGTCTTTGGGGCGTCTTCTGTCCCAGCGACTGATACTGATCGCGATCGCGTGGAGGTGCAACAAATCCGCGCCAACTTCAACCTCCTCGAAGTCCTAACCCGCCGCCGTTTGGGATTGACCCTTACCCTAGTGGAGCCCGATGTCTACATCGATCAAGAATCGGATGGGGCTTGGCTCAACCTTGACTTTGGGGATGACGATGACGACGAGGATGACGGGGAAAGCCCCATCAAAGTGCAGCTCGATCGGCTCCGCATCGTGAATGGCGATGTGGTTCTCGCGCCGTCCCAAGACATTATGCGAGAGCTGAGGCGCCCTGGGGTGGGAAGCAGCCCTGGGGTAAAGCCCCTTGTCACCTATGAGGATGTCGATGGCCAGCTTTTCCTGGATAACGATGCGCAAATGCTGGATTTTCGCGTCGAGGTACAACCCGAGACGGGAGGCCGAGCCACTTTTTCGGGCGAGGCCTTGCTCGAAGAGCAGCGCTATACCGTTTCAGTGCGAGGACGACGGATTGATGCAACCGATATCAGCTCTTTGTTGGCTATTCCCGTCACCTTAGATGAGGGGGAACTATCCACCAATGTCACCATTGAGGTCGAGGGAACGGCGCTGCGATCGCTCGATGGTACGGCCACCGTGCGCAACGGTACTGCTCGCATCGTAGATGTGCCTGCGCCTATTAATGCCGTCAATGGGCGCGTGCGGTTGCGCGACCAAACCATTGAACTTGTGGATACCCAGCTCCAGTATGGTGAGATTCCGGTTGATTTGGCCGGAACCATTGACTTGGAAACGGGGTTTGATCTCGCCGCAGAATCCAACAATCTAGCGTTTGAGACGATTCAGGAGTCGGTGGACTTTGACCTGCCGATTCCCATTGAAGGCCGCTTTGATGTAAGCGCTCAGATGCTCGGACCGCTGAATAGCCCCAATATCGAGGGGCAAGTTCAGACCCGGGGGCCGTTGCGGGTGGATCGGGTGGATGTCGCGTCGGCTGCCACCAATCTTGCGATCGATATTGGGGATAATGTGCTGAATCTGCAAGGGATTCAAGCCGATCTGGCAACGGGTGGCACCTTGCGGGGTGAGGGACGGATTGGGTTGGGACAAACCGAGTCGGGGCTGGCGATCGCCCTACAGCTCCGTGATGTGGCCGCCGATGCGATTGCCCGGAGCTATGGCGCAAACTTACCGGACGCGATCCGTATTGGCACCGCCTCAGCTGATGTACAGGTATCAGGGCCACTGAATCAAATCGTTACGCAAATCGACTGGGAAGCCTTGCAAGGTACCTTCCCGGCGAGTGGGGAAATTGCGATCGCCGATGGTGCCATTGCCTTTCGCAACACGACCGCTCGAACAGATAGCGGTGTTGTAAATGCTAGCGGCCTAATTGCCAACAACCAGTGGCGGGCAGAAGCCGAGGCCAATAATGTCGTTCTATCTACCTTTTCGCCACAGCTTGCGGGGGCGCTAACAGGCACCGTCCGAGCTTCAGGTGACTTGTCGGATCTGAGTCTGGGTGGCCTTCGGGCGGAGGGCGCGGTGCAGTTGTCGGAGGGAGTGCCCTACTTCGAGCGACCGCTGTCCTCATCCTTCCGCTGGTTGGGCGATCGCATCCAGTTTGACCGAATTAGCGGGCCGGGGTTGGATGCCAACGGCACCGTTACGATCAATTTGGATGGACAACCCAGCGTTGGGCCGTTTGATCTTGCCGTCACGGTACAGGATTATGACCTGGCACGAATTCAAGAATTTTTGCCCGATCGCGTGAACTTGGTAGGGCAAGCCAGCTTTGACGGGCAGGTGTGTGGAACGGCTGACAATCCCAGTGCGACCGGTAATCTGCGGCTGGCTGGGTTGGGGGTCAATCAACTGCAATTTGATCCGGTGCTGCGGGGGGCGATTGATTTTGCCCTGCGTTCCGGGGGAACGGTTGATTTAGCGGGTACGGGGCAGGATCGCGTGTTTGCTCGGATTGACGATCGCTTCCGCCCCCAAGAATTTGTGGTGCAGCGGGATACAATCCTGGCGCAGGGAACGACGGAGGGCGATCGCCTCCAGGCACGGGTCGAAAACTTTCCTCTTGCAACCCTCGATATAGGGCCAATCGCAAACCCAGAGTTCGGAACGGTCGACGGGGAACTGGATGCGGTTGTCGACATCAACCTCAATACCTTTGCGACAGCCGGGCGCTTTGCCATCACGGATCCGACCGTCGGCTATCTTCAGTTCCAGGATGGGCAACTGAGTGGGGAATTCCGCTACGCCGAGAATGTGGGACGCCTGCGAAATGTGGAGCTCCTGCTCGCCAACAGTCGCATCTTATTGGATGGCAGTGTGGCTCTGGGGGAAGATCCAGCCTACCAGGGGGTGATTCGCCTTGCCGATTTGCACGTTCAAGATGCGCTTCAAACGATGCAATGGTTTGAACTGAGTGATTTGGGACGGGGGCTCCGCCCTCCGACCTACGACCCCGCCGTAGCCGTTACACCCCTGTCTGTGGGAGATGCCCAAGCGCCCCTCATCGATCAATTACGGCGTTTAGCTGAGATCAAAGCCCTCCAGGAGGTACAGGCCGCCGAGGCAGAGCAACAAATTCAACTCCCAGCGCTGTCGGAGTTAGAAGGAATTTTGACAGGAGCCATCACGTTTAATGGCACGACGCAAACGGGGGTCGAAGCCGACTTCGATGTGACGGGGCAAGATTGGCGATGGGGGACCTATAACCTGGAACAGGTGGTGGCCGATGGTAGCTTCAGTGATGGCACCGTGACCCTCTTGCCCTTGCGCTTGCAAGCGGATGAGGCAACCTTTGTCAATATCACGGGGCAGTTTGGCGGTGAAGCCCAGGAAGGCCAGCTCCAAGCCCAAGGGGTTCCAGCTCAGGAATTAGCCGCATTTCTCAACCTGCCGATAGATATTGATGGATTGCTCAGTGCCAATGTGTTGCTGGGTGGCAACCTCGACAACCCCCAAGCGCAGGGAGAAATTGTACTCAGCCAAGGCACATTCAACCAAAATCCCCTCCAGGAATCTAAAACTTTCTTTGGCTATGATGAGGCTCGCCTCAATTTTCTGGGGCAGGTGGGGATTCCCGATGCCGACCCTGTGCGCTTTCAAGGCAGCATCCCTTACCAGCTGCCGTTCATGGCCGTTGCCCCTGATTCGGATGAAATTAGCCTGACGGCGCGGGTGGAAGATGATGGGCTGCAACTGATCAGCCTCTTTACTAACCAGGTGGCTTGGGAAGGGGGCAGCGGGATCGTTGATCTGGAGGTGGCTGGTACCTTATCTCAGCCACAAATTGTCGGCACGGCTGAATTTGATGGGGGGGTAATTTCAGCCCTGACGCTTCCAGAACCCTTGACGAATGTGACGGGAACCATCGATTTCAATGGGCGTTTGATTGATGTGAATCGCTTGACGGGGAATTTTGAACAGGGTTCCGTTGACGTCAGCGGTATTCTGCCCGTTTTTAATGCGGATGATTTTCCTCGCGAAGACGGTGTGAATGCGGCCAATCCACTGACGGTCAGCCTGGATCAGGTCGAGCTCAATTTCAAGGGATTGTATCGTGGGGGTGTTGAGGGGGATGTGGCGGTGACGGGATCGGCCTTTGCTCCGCTCATTTCTGGCGATATTCTGCTGCAGGATGGGGTTGTCGAACTGGGTGGGGGTGGGCAGCAGTCGGGTCAGGCTACTGCCGCTGTTCCCGAGGTGTCCGATTCGCCCACTAGACCCCCTCAATTAGAGAATGTGCAAATTACCCTGGGCGATCGCCTCCGCATTACCCTTAGCCCTATCTTGAACATGGTGGCGCGGGGCGACATGACGATCAACGGTCCCTCCAACGATCTGCGTCCCGAAGGAATAATTGAACTCCGTAGCGGACAAGTGAATCTGTTCACCACACAGTTTGGTCTGTTGAGGGGGTATGACAATCAGGCGCGGTTTGAGCCAAACCGTGGCCTTGACCCCATACTGGATGTCCGACTGGTCACCTCTGTCCCCGAATTGCAGCGAGCTCCTGCGGCTCCAACGTCTCCCTTTGCTACGGCGGAAATCCAAGAAACCCTTGTCACCGACATTGGTGCGGTTGGAACGGTTCGCGTCGAAGCCTCTGTGTTTGGGCCAGCCAGTCAGCTTGCTGATAACCTGGAACTGACCAGTAGCCCTGCTCGCAGCGAGAATGAAATTGTTGCGCTGCTGGGTGGGGGTGCGGTGAATTCGCTGGCCGCTGGCGATGGCACCTTGGCGATCGCCAACCTGGCTGGCTCAGCCTTACTCACCCAGGTTCAAAACTTTGTTTCCAATGCCTTTGGGGTGACGGATTTTCGCCTCTACCCTACCCTGTTGCCGACGGATGATTCCGCCTCCGACTCAACCCTGGAGCTAGCATCGGAGCTGGGCTACAACATCACCGGAAATTTCTCTGCCTCAGCCCTGGCGATCCTGACCGCCGATGCCCCTGTTCAGTTCAACTTGCGCTATCGGCTCGACGATGAGTTTCTGCTGCGTAGCTACATCGACACGGATGGCGGTACCGGAGCCATTCTGGAATTTGAAACCCGATTTTAGCGCCGTACGATCCCTTTTTCTCCGCCCTTCTATCCCATGCCAGTATCCCGATCGCAGCCCGATGAAGACCCCCCGCATCCATCGCCTAATGCCATGGAAACTGAAGACATTTGGGCGATCGCGGCTCAGAGCATTCTTGGGAAACTGCCCGCAGAAGCGCAAGTCTGGTTTGAAGGGTTGCCCTGGCATCAGCGACGCTATGTCCTTTCCCTATGCCATCTTCTGTCGGCCGCCACGCCAGAGATGCAAGCCGAGTTCCTGGATGAATATACAGCGGATGGGCTCGTCACCCGCCAGCTCGAAGACAAAGAAACCGAACAGCGCGTGCGGGATTATCTACAAGAGTTCCGCATCGACACCACCCTGAATGCTAGGGTGTTGCGGCATTATATTCGTCAGTTTTACGTTCACTCAGCGCAAGACTCCCGGCGGCAGCCGGATCAATACCTCCGCTCTGCGCTTCGTCTGGTCTTCAGCACTGAAGAACGAAACAACGTTTTCAGCTACATTCTAGGGTTTGAGTTGTTGAAGATGATGTTTCGCATGAGTTGGGCTCAGCATGAACGGCTCTACCGCATCCAACGCAACCAGGAAGAATTTATCGAACGCTACATTCGCCCCATTCAACATGCCCATCGCATCAATAACATTATTGTGCCGAAGGATGAGGGCGTTTTCTTTGCCAAACGGGATTACTTTGTCCAAAGACCTGTTATCTCCGAGCGCAAGCTGGTCGCACTGGTTATGGCGACCTTTGTCACCGATTTTGTGTCGGGGTTTGGGTTCTCCATCATTCGCCATCCCAATTCGGTTGTATTTGACTACAACCACATCATGAACATGCCCCAGGACGCCATTTTTGGTACGCCCTTTTCGGAAGGATGGCACTCGGAATGATGACATGAAATGACGACACGAACTTAGCAAATCCCGTAAGACGAAGCTTTCCAAAAAAAATGATCGGATCGGATCTCGATGTGTAGAGCGAGAAGGAAGGAAGGGGCGATCGCCCACTCGACTTATGCCCACCCAGCCTAGTCGTCGTAGCGCAGCAGCCGACGATAGAAGGTCTGCGAGAAATCTGCCTTACGCGTTGCCTTGTAATTGAAAATGACTTCAATGAGGAAATCAACAAACTCGAAGTTGGCCAGAGTTAGCTCGTAGCTTAGCTCGGCGTTACCATCAAACTGAAGACGACAACGGGTCAAGTCTGCGGGTAACGAGGATACATTCCAACTAGCAACAAATGGAACACTGTCGCCACCTTCAATGCCACGGGTTCCTTCCAGGTTGCCTTGTTGGTAAAGGCTAATCGCTAGGGGGAGGGCGTTCTTCTTGCGCCCTTGGTAGTAGGGGGAATAGACATTCACATCACGGGGGTTTGCAGGTTGAAGAGAAGGAATAGCCATACCCGTATTGTCCTTATGTATTGAAATACCGAATGCAGGAACACGAACGCCAGAACAAAGCCATGCTAAAGCCGATAGTTGCCAAGGTGCTAAGGTCAATTTACCGTCGTCATGTATGCCTCAAGTCTATCGGAATCACTTGCAGGTAGAACGACCGCAAAGCGGGATTTAGCAAGATTTAAGGAAACTTTCGACCAAGGGCAGAGCCTTGGACTCAACGTTATTGAACCCAGAACACCAGCAATAGTATGCCCTGGGTTCCTAAATTTATTGCAAATTTGGTTTGTCAGAAGCGTTGAATTTACGGATCGCTTAGAATTTGTGGATTTTTTGCAAGCTTTGTGAGGTTTCGCTACCCAGTCATGTTCTTTGATGCTTAGGAACTATAGCCTTACGCATTGAGATTAGGACAAAGCATTTTTTGAAAGCCCCGCAACGCGGGGCTTTCAAAAAATGCTTGGGTTCTCTTTGAGCGCGTAGCGCTATATCGTGCAAGCATGATGCTTAGCTAGCGTAGAAGGCAGACCCCCACCAAAACTGGATGCGATACCAAAAGCGGATGCGATAAATGGAATGGGTGATAGCAATAGGGTGAGAGGAATGATGCAGGTCATTGTTGTCGGTGGTGGTGCTGCGGGATTCTTTGGCGCGATCGCCTGTGCCGAATCGCATCCCCATACGCGAGTCCGGTTGCTAGAAGCGGGCAAGACGCCGCTCCAGAAAGTGCGCATTTCGGGTGGCGGTCGGTGCAATGTGACCCATGCCTGTTTTGATGCTGCCGAACTCATCAATTTCTATCCCCGTGGGGGCAAGGCGTTGCGTGGGGCATTCAGCCGCTTCCAGCCGGGAGATACGGTCGCTTGGTTTGAATCCCATGGTGTTCGCCTCAAGATTGAGGAGGATGGACGCATGTTTCCCACAACGGATGATTCCGCCACCATTGTGGATTGCTTGAACCGGGCGGCGCAGCAGGCTGGAGTGCGGGTGCAAACATCGGCGGCTGTCGTTGATGTGGAACGGCGTGATGACGGGTTTGCCGTGCAATTGCGATCGGGGGAATGGCTGCAGGGCGATCGCCTGCTGCTGGCAACAGGAAGCAGCCCCCAAGGGCATCGTCTCGCCAAAAAACTAGGGCATACTCTGCAACCCCCGGTGCCGTCCCTCTTCACCTTCAATATCACTGACAGTGCCCTGACAGCGCTAGCGGGTGTTTCGGTTCCGCAAGCCGCTTTACAGCTCCAGTGTCCAGATACACCGTTATTGGAACAGGTCGGCCCCGTTTTAATTACCCATTGGGGGCTGAGCGGCCCAGCCGTTCTAAAGCTGTCGGCCTGGGGCGCACGACACCTCCATGCATCGCGTTATCACGCAACATTGCACATCAACTGGTTGCCACACCACACATCGGAGAACTTGCGGCAGCACCTGCGTGACACCCGAGAGCAGTGGCCAAAACGGGCGATCGCGTCCACCCCCTTGTTTGCGTTGCCCCGACGCTTGTGGGGATATCTCACCGCACAAGCGGAAATTCCTCCCGCTCACCGCTGGGCTAATCTCTCGCGGCGACAGACCCATCAATTGGTGCAGTGCCTGACGCAGTCAGCCTTCACCGTTCGGGGGAAAGGCGTGTTCAAAGAGGAATTTGTCACCTGCGGAGGCGTATGTCTCGATGAAGTCAATTTCAAATCTCTGGAGAGCCGTCGTTGCCCAGGTCTCCACTTTTCAGGAGAAATACTAGACATTGATGGCATTACTGGAGGCTTTAACTTCCAGAGTGCTTGGACAACGGGCTGGCTAGCGGGGCAAGTGATGGGCGAACGTACCGCGCCTCTGGCTGTAGATGGCTTCTACAAATAAGCAAGCCGGGTCTAGTCCCCCATGCTCCTGCACGGACAGGGTCACCACCAGTTAACGGTTGAATCTGATGGTTGAATCTAAATCGCTAGGCCAAACGCACCTCAGCACCAATAAATCGGCACCAATAATAGATTCGGGCGATCGCCGGTTCCATCATTCGGTTCCTAGCCTTTGTCGTCAGACTTTGTCTCTCCATTCGCGGCCTTGATTCCGGTTTCAATCGCCTCGGCGATAATTTGCCGGAAACTGTCCACAAATTTTTCTTCCAGTTTCGGTTCTTTCTTCTTGGGAGGTGCATTAAGCTTCGCGCCTAGCCAAAAGAACAAACTGAGAATGATGATCAAAATGAGCGAATCCAATCCAGCCATAGTGAAATTCGCGCTTGTTTCGCGGCAATAGATGATTTGCACCAAGAATTAACACCCTGATCTCCGTTAGGAGCACTGAATCAAGCCTGGGAGCACTGAATCAATCCGAGTCGTAATAAATAAGACTCAATAAACGAAAAGACTTCCATGAAAACCGAAATCTAACTGTCTCTAAAATCCCTATGAGACTCATCAAAAGTTCCATGGGGACACTAGATATAGAAAAAATATCTAGTTTTTCAGAGGACTTACACAATCAATAGTATTTGCTGGGAGTGTATCACTTCAATCTAATCGTGTCCACCAGTATTTCGTTCTTGGATTAAAATTTATCTAAGCGGGCATCCGTACACTGGCACCGCCCTGTGCGGACATTAGGCTAGACATAGCGCTACGCGCTCAAAGAGAACCCAATCATTTTATGAAAGCCCCGCGTCGCGGGGCTTTCATAAAATGATTGGGTTCTAAATCTTAATGCGTAAGACTATACAAGGCGTTTGAGTAACGCCCTGGCGACTAAAGTCGCGGCTATAAAAGCAACGTCCGCTGTTGCGAGTTAGGAAAATCCGGCGGTTGAAAACTCCCCGTCGCGAATTTTCAACCGCTAGGTACCATTTCAACCGCCGGATTTGCTGCTCTCCAACGGCTAAGAACCAGTGTTCCTTCTTGTTTCTTGAGGGGCTGAATTAAGGCGCATCCACCCGTGTATTAGACATTCATGCTGAGCAGCAATCTCAAGGCGGATCACCCAGCCATAAAGGCTTGCCACTCGCGGGCAAACTGGTTGCCATCAAAACTGCGGGGATCGCGGCGTGTACCGGAGCGATCGACCGCCTGATGGGTCGTAATCCGCTCCCAGGAAACACCAGTACGAGCGGTGAGCCATGCTATCGAGCGATACTGGGCGCTTGTGTAGCCACTGTGTCTGGATTGATTGCCTCGCCCATCAGAAGGGGTTTCGAGGGAAATATGGTAAGCGAAGTTATTGACAGAGGGCGGAAAGTTGGGATTGGTGCGTACGGTTTCAGACCCATACGGCCCGTCAAACACTGAATTTCCGGCTCCAAAGGCACGATATTCTGGCGGAACGATGTAGACGACGGTGCCATCGCGGCGGATGAGGGCATGGTAACTGCGCTGATCCGCATCGCGGGAATGATAGGTCTGGAAGGTATTGATGGCGCTATCCGCTGAGCCGACGGTCTCATGCAGCACCACGATGAGGTCGTTGTAGATGGGGTTGCCGTAAGCGTCGACCAGATAGCGTTCGCCATAGTTGCTAGGATCGGCAGGGGCCACTTCTTCGGAGGGCATGAACGAACTATCGGCCAGCGCATGCAGCGAGGGGAAGCTGCTTTCAGGCGCTGTCGTTGTCTCTTGTTGAGTAGCAGTCGGCTTTTTCTCCGCAGATATCCCAGCCTGTAACGCCGAAAAGTGAGGGGCGATCGCCCCCATACCCATGTTTCCGATAAGCAGGGTGACCACCAGCATCATCCCCGTTAACATGGCCCAGCGCCGGGTCACCGAAGACCGCTGAAAGAGCCACTTAGCGGTTTGCCTAACTGCTTGCTCAATTATTTTCTTACCTGATAGGAACCTGTTGAGCAGGACTTGGATCCGTTGACGTAACCTTCTCAGGTAAGATGTGATGTAGCTCACTGCAACCTCCTGAAATCAGCGTAAATAGGAATGAGCTGGGAGCAGCCAATCTGACTGGGGATTCTACTAGCTAAGATTCTGGCATTGCCGGAGGGGCTAAGGCCAGTTGAATCGTCTGAATTAATCGTAATGTTCAACGGTTAAAATTCTAGATTGATTGGATACGCGATCGCCTCCCGATTGCGCCAGCGCGGTTGGGCAACCAGGAGCCAGCAAATGGATAGGGTTTGGGTATTACCAATGGACATTACCAAGGGTTCCCCAATATGCTGTCTAACGTGCTGATTTCCGTTCCGGCAACACATACAACTCCTTATGACACGGAATAGATATGGCAGAAACTCTCCTATATAACGCCTTAAAAGACGCGATTGACGAAGAAATGGCACGAGACTCCCAAGTGCTTGTGATGGGAGAAGATGTCGGGCACTATGGCGGTTCCTACAAAGTCACCAAAGACTTGTACAAGAAATATGGCGAACTGCGTGTGCTTGATACACCCATTGCAGAGAACAGCTTTACAGGGATGGCTGTTGGTGCTGCAATGACGGGCCTGCGCCCAATTATTGAAGGCATGAACATGGGCTTTTTGCTCCTTGCCTTCAACCAGATTGCCAACAATGCCGGGATGTTACGCTACACATCCGGCGGAAACTTCAAAATTCCCCTTGTTATTCGAGGCCCAGGCGGTGTTGGGCGCCAACTGGGGGCTGAGCATTCCCAGCGTCTAGAAGCCTATTTCCAGGGAGTCCCTGGGCTCAAAATGGTTGCTTGCTCTACTCCCTACAATGCCAAAGGGCTACTGAAGGCCGCCATTCGAGACGACAACCCCGTTTTGTTTTTCGAGCATGTACTGCTCTACAACCTGAAGCAGGACTTACCCAATGAGGAGTATGTCGTGCCATTGGACAAAGCTGAAGTTGTTCAGGAAGGAAGTGACGTCACCATCCTGACCTACTCGCGGATGCGACACCATGTTGCTCAAGCCACTAAACTCCTCAATAAAGAAGGGATCAGCGCTGATGTAATTGACCTGATCTCCTTGAAGCCGATTGACTTTGAGACAGTAGGTGCCTCCATTCGCAAAACCCACCGCGTCATTATTGTCGAGGAATGTATGAAGTCGGGTGGTATCGGTGCAGAGTTGAGTGCGTCCATTATGGATCGCTTCTTTGATGAGCTAGATGCACCCGTTATCCGCCTAGCCTCTCAGGATATTCCGACGCCTTACAACGGAACGTTGGAAAATCTGACCATCGTGCAGCCTCCGCAAATTGTTGAAGCTGCCCAGAAATTGGCCGCCAATCGACTGTAAGGTGCTTTCCGCGGCTGGAGTCACAGACTCCGAGAGTGGATTTTGCAGGGAAGAGGCATAGGGGATATCAAGATGATATATTCCCAGCTAAGGACTTATATCAAATCCGGTTAAATAGCCGTAAAACCCAAATATCGCTTATGGCCGCTGCAACGCAGCGGCCATAAGCGATATTTG
>JBCBSL010000152.1:0-12244 GCA_039819145.1 Cyanobacteria bacterium J06638_22 | reverse complement strand
TCAGTTTATATTGGAGAACTTGACCGAATTCACCTTTGCCTGACGATAACCAGGTTTTTGTCAATGCGTAACTCCTATTCTATCTAAAAATCCCACAGGCTCGTCATTTCCGCCACTGCCAGTGGCATGATGGAAGATGTTCGAAATTGCGTAGATTGCGTACAAATTTCGTAACAAATTTCGTAGGCATAGATATTGGGAGTGCAACGTTTTGCCAACCTTAGGGGTCAATATTGATCATGTCGCAACCATTCGTCAGGCTCGCCGGACGGTAGAGCCCGATCCAGTGGCGGCGGCAGTCCTCGCAGAGTTGGGCGGAGCCGACGGCATTACAGTCCATTTGCGAGAAGATCGGCGGCATATCCAAGATCGGGATGTGCGGCTGTTGCGCCAAACCGTGCGAACGCATCTCAATCTCGAAATGGCCGCAACCGATGAGATGGTGGCGATCGCCCTGGATGTGCAACCCGACTACATCACCCTGGTGCCGGAGCGGCGCGAAGAAGTGACAACGGAAGGGGGGCTAGATGTCGCCGGACAACAAGACCGTATGACTCAAGTGGTCGAACAGCTGCAGGGGGCAGGCATCCCCGTGAGCCTGTTTATTGATCCTGACGCGAGTCAGATTCAAGCAGCAGGGGCGATCGGCGCTAAATTTATTGAGCTGCACACTGGTACCTACGCCGAAGCCAAAGACGAGGCAGCCCAGCATAAGGAATTGGACGTACTCACGCAAGCCTGTCAACAGGCGCTGACCCTTAATCTGCGTGTCAATGCTGGGCATGGCCTCACCTACTGGAACACGCGTCCCGTCGCTCAGATTCCGGGTATGGAAGAACTGAACATTGGGCATTCCATCATCAGCCGTGCCGTTTTAGTGGGGCTAGAACGTGCCGTTCGTGAGATGAAACAGTTGATTGAATCCCCTAATTGAATCCCCGTAGCCCCCACGCGACAGACCGAAACACCCACAACTATCACCACGACTACCTACAGAGTTAAAGCCATAGAGCGAAGGCGACAGAGTTAAGGAGAGAGCCATGACGACTTATTACTACGTTCTTGCAAGCCAGAAATTTTTGCTCGAAGAAGAACCCTTCGAGGAAGTTCTGGTCGAACGAACCCGTGATTACCAGGAGAAGGGCAAAGATATTGATTTTTGGTTGATCAAGCAGCCGGCGTTCCTAGAAGTCCCGGAAATGGCTGCGGTCAAAGCAAAGTGCCCCCCGATCAATGTCGCGATCCTGTCCACCAACGAACAATTCATTACCTGGCTCAAGCTACGTTTGGAATATGTCCTGACCGGGAAATTTGATGCGCCATCGGAGACTATTCCCGATCCCCTTGCATCTCTATCGGCTGTTTAGGGACTGTCAATCACAACACTACGCGCTTTGGTAAAACCCAATAATCTTTTGAGAGTCTTGCCCCGCGAGACTTTCAAAAGATTACATGTCCTAGGCTCAGAAGACCTGACCTCAAGATATAGGGTTACACCCTCTGGCAAAGGGTGGTATTTGGCGAGATCCTCCCGATACACTGGACTCAATAGCCTCAGAGGCGATCGCCTCCTCCTCACAGCAACACCAAAACTCGACGTTAGAGTTGAAACTGTTTGTTTTTGATGACGCAAAAATGGGCAAGTGTATACACTTGCCCATATAATCTATGGTTTACATCTACTAAACTTGTTGCTAGAAGAGTTGGAGTGGGAAAAATGGCTCTAACACTCACGTTAGAGTAATTCCGTTCATGACAATGTATGTGTGGTCGATCAGGGTGCTAAGCCAATGTTTCGGGACAATAGCCCAACCCTGACACAAACTGTTTCCGAAACTCTTCTATTTCTCGCCGATTTGGTTTGCCGTGGGAAACCACTGCAACCTGATAACGACGCATAACTTCAATGGGAGATTGTCCCATCTCAAGACCCCACAGCGCCATACGGACGCGATTCTCGGGTTCGTATGCATTGCCCTGTTCATCCAAAAAAGCGCGGAAATCTCCTTCCTGCTGAGCAGAAATGGGGGCATCCAACTTGACCTTTACGACCCATCCGTTAATTTGATGGATAACCGTCATAAATCGGGTCTGAATCCAAAATGCTTTATGTAGGTACTCAACGACGCGCAGAGTTAGGCTGGCGTTTGAGAGGTAGTAGACATATTCCATAGTGCTCCAAGACTCCTAGCTCTCGTAACTTTTGCTTACCCTCTCATTGTCGTAAGAAACAGTGAGTCTGAGATAAGGGGAACTACGTGAGTTGCTATAGGGGACATCCCCCAATCTGCCCAAATGTTATGCCCCGAGAATTTGCTACATTGAGAGCTTGTTACTGTCTAGCACAGCTCTTTTCGTTATCTAATTGTGTTCGTTTGCTCTACTTGAAAATAGCCTGATGACTGTTTCTCCTTTGCATGCTGATGACTTGAACTTGGCTGCGTACAACTATCACCTGCCACCTGAGCGGATTGCTCAAAATCCGGTAACTCCACGCGACAGTTCACGGCTTCTTGTCATCCCGTCAACGTCTCAACATCTGCATCATCGGTTTCATGAGTTACCCCATCTGCTCAAGCCGGGAGATCTGCTCGTTTTAAACAACACGCGCGTGCTATCGGCTCGGTTGTATGGGCGTAAGGTGGGTGGGGGCAAAGTGGAGTTGCTATTGCTGGAAGAACGGGAGCGCGACTGTTGGCTGTCGTTGGTTCGTCCGGGTCGGCGGCTGAAGCCAGGAGCACGAATTCACTTTTTTGGCGATCGCGCACCCTCCAACGAAGAGCATGAGGAGCCTCCGAAGCTAGCGGCCACCGTGCTAGCCGTTGACCCCGCTACTTCCGGGCGAATCATCCAGTTTGAACCCCCTCAAGGGCAATCCTTGCTCAGCATGTTGGAAGATGTGGGCATCATTCCGTTGCCCCCTTATATCAATCATTCTGAGGCAGAACCGGAACAGTATCAAACGGTATATAGCGAGCACTTAGGCTCGGCTGCAGCGCCTACGGCAGGCCTACACTTCACCGATGAATTATTAGAAAAATTGACCCAAAGCGGTATCGATCAGTGTTGTATCACCCTGCATGTGGGGGTTGGCACCTTTCGTCCCGTGGAATCCGAGAATATTACAGAGCACACCATGCATGGCGAGTGGTTCAATGTGTCCCAGGAGGTTGTGGACAAGATTGAGGCCACAAAAGCGCGGGGGGGACGTGTGATTGCGGTCGGTACGACGGTGACCCGAGCACTGGAGGGTGCCGCGCAATCGGGCAAGCTCAAAGCTATGGATGGCAAGACGGATCTCTATATTTACCCAGGGTATCAATGGCAGGTTGTAGATGGGCTGGTTACGAATTTCCATTTACCCCAATCCACACTAATGATGCTTGTCAGCGCCTTGGTTGGGCGCGAACGCTTGCTGAGTTTGTATGAAGAGGCCGTTGCGCAGGAGTATCGGTTCTATTCGTTTGGAGACGCAATGCTTGTCCTACCGGAAGCACGGGTTGAGCACCCACCTCTTACTGCCGAAACCGTGCCATCGACCGAGGCTTTGCCATCAGCCGAGTCCTTGCCATCGACCAATGGTTCCCAGAGCTGAACTGGCTCCACTCCAACGCTTGGTGTAGATGGCTTGGCATGTGCTGTGGCAACTGGGCTTTTTGGCGTCGGTCGTCTACAGTCTTAGAGGTTGTTTGCATCGTCGATGTTTCCTGCATGGGCATGGGGAGCATTCCATCTTGATGGCAGGACTGACGCAAAATTTGCGCCCTCTCAAGAAGATTCGTTGACTGTGTGACGGCATTTTGGGTACACAGCCAAGGAGCTATTTCAGTTTTGGGTGGGTAACGATCGCAACCGCTGCAATGATCCATGGGGGAGTTCCACGATGGGAGAAATTCGGCTGCTGGTGTTGGATCTGGATGGAACGGTTGTCGGGCAATCCAACGAGATTCTGCCAGAGACGCTGGCGGCCATTCAAGCGGCGCAAGCTCAGGGGATTGCTGTGGCGATCGCAACCGGGCGGATGTATCAATCGGCTCTACGGTTTTATCGGGCGATCGCCTCATCACTGCCTCTGATCACCTATCAGGGAGCCTACATCAAAGACCCAACAACCAATCATTTGCACCAGCATCTCGGGGTATCACGCGAGTTGGCGGAGGCCTTGCTTGACTTTTTTGAAGATGCGACCTTACGGGATCGAATCTCAGTTCATTTTTATATCGATGACCAGCTTTACGTCCGCGAAATTACGGAAGAGACCGAGGCCTATGTGGGGCGATCGACTGTGCAGCCCATTGCCGTAGGGGATTTGCGATCGCTCCTCCACCAGGAGCCCACAAAAGTTCTGGCCCAAAGCCAGGATATTGCCCTGATTGATGAACTCTGGAAAACCCTCAAACAGCGCTACACTCCAACCGAACTCTACCTCACAAAATCCGTTGCCACTTTTCTAGAAGCTACCCATCCCAAGGTTAATAAGGGCGCTGCTGTCAAATATGTGGCCGAGGAGTTGTTAGGTTTGCAGCCCGAGAACGTGATGGCCATTGGTGACAATCTCAATGACTTGGAGATGTTGCAATATGCAGGACTCGGCGTTGCGATGGGGGATGCCCCGGCAGCGGTGCAGACGATTGCACAATGGGTGGCTCCGAATGTGGAAGCAGGTGGTGCCGCTGTAGCGATTGAGCGATTTCTCTTGCGCTAACGTCTGCCAAAACTACGCTGCCAGCACTACGCCGTCAAAACTGCCATGTTCGGGGTTGCCCTATGCCTGCCCTCCATCTCATCGAAACCCTCGACCAACTGGAACGCCTGCCGTCTGGGCAAGTCATTACTAGCCTGCCCCCGGAACAATTGCAGCGGGAAGCGCCTGACGCCCATTGGGTGTTGCATGATGGCAAGGAACTGCACGCCCGCTGTTCCCTATGGTGGCGGCAAACGCCGACCCTGCCAGGGGAAACCGTCGGGGTTGTGGGGCACTATGCAGCCGAGGAGGATGCGGCGGCGATCGCCCTCTTGGAGCATGCCCTACAGGAGCTGGCTCGGCAGGGGTGTACCTACGCCATTGGGCCGATGGATGGGAACACCTGGCAACGCTACCGCTTGGTGAGTGGCTCCCCAAGTAGCTCGCCTGAACCGCCTTTCTTTTTAGAACCCACCAATCCAGCAGGCTGGAACCAGCACTTCTTGCAAACGGGGTTTCAGCCCCTTGCCACTTACTGTTCGGCACTCAATCCAGACTTGAGTCGGCGGGATGCGCGGATGGGCAAGGTCGTGGCTCGTCTTGAGCAACAGGGAATTCGGGTGCGATCGCTCGACCTATCCAACTTTGCAACGGAACTCCAGCGAATCCATGCCCTGTCCTGCGATAGCTTTCAACACAACTTCCTCTACACGCCCATTTCAGCCACTGCCTTCAGTTCGCAATACGCGAAGATTCAGCCCTATGTGCGCCCCGAGTTTGTTTTGCTAGCTGAGCAGGTTGTAGAACGGCCTGACGCTCAACCGATCCCTGAACTGGTCGGCTTTTTGTTTGCCATTCCCGATTGGTTAGAGGCTCAACGGGGGGAAGCTCTAACAACGCTGATTGTGAAGACCGTTGCTGTTAAACCGGGGCGTGCCTATGCTGGCCTGGGGAGCTATCTGGTTGACCAAGTGCAGGCGATCGCGCACCAGCAGGGGTACACCCGCGCAATCCATGCCCTGATGTATGACCAGAATCCATCCCGCAACATTAGCGATCGATTTGCCCAAACCATTCGCCGATACGCGCTGTACGGTAAGCATTGCTAAGATTATCGCTGAATCAAGCTCTGCTGAAAGGCCTCGGCTTTGCTGACATCGGGAATTTCGGCGGCCAGGAGGGTGACGAAGCTTTGGGGATCAACCTGGGGATGATCGGCGAGGGTTTCTTCAATCAGGAAGCTGGCCATGGGGCCTACACAGCGGGCAAGTTCCTGGCGGCAGCGTTCCAAAAAGGCATCATCGACCGCTGACAGGTCTGCGGCACCGGAATTGCCGTGAGATTGGTGGATGGTTTTGACGCCAGAGGTGGGTTTGGCTCCTGATGCGGTGCCTGCGCTACTGATTGGGAGACTGATGCGATTGACAAAATCTGAGGCTTGGGAGGCACTGGAAATGTGGGATGCCAAAACTTCGACAAACCCCTGGGGTGTGAGGTTGGGATATTGATCCAAAGTGTCCTCAATCAAGAAGCTGGCCATCGGCCCCACGCAGCGGGCGAGTTCCTGGCGGCACTGGTTGAGAAATTCTGGCTGGGTGACAACGGAAGGGGTGTTGGGGGCGGAGTCCGCATCGGCAAACTCGACGTTGGGGTTGGGGGTCAGATCCAGCAGCATGGACGGGGAAACGGCGACGGTGGTGGTGTCGCTCATGAGGCTGTTGCTGGGTTCAACGGGAGGCAGAGCATCGAGCGCTGTGAGAACATCCTGCGCAGATTGGTAGCGCTCTTTGGGACTGGTGAGGAGCAACTGACGGAGAAGCCTGACCAAACCGGCACTGGCATCAATATGCTGTTCCCATTCCCAGTCCAAGGTGTCGGTATTCATCAGGTCTTTTGGGAAGCGTCCGCTAAGCAGCACGAGCGCCGTTACCCCGAGGGCATACAGGTCACTGGAGGGGTAGCACATCCCCAGCCGCAACTGCTCCGGTGGAGAATAGCCAAACTTCCCGACGATGGAGCTAGGCTGGCGATCGCCCTCCTCCTCGTCCTCTGACATGATGCGAGCCAGGGCATCGTTGACTAAGCCAAAGTCGATGAGTACGGGCAGGTTGCGATCGCGGGAGAGGATGATGTTGTCCGGCGAAATATCGCGATGGATGATGTTCAGATTATGCAAGTAATCCAGCACTTGCAACATTTGCCGCAACCAGTGGACGATGTCAGCTTCGGCAAAGAGCGGGCCCTGGAACGACTGAGTCTGTTGCTGGCGCAAAAGCTGGGAGTAGGTGATGCCGTCGATAAATTCCTGCACAATGAACAGCCGCTGCGCTTGGGTAAAGCAGGCCAGAAACTTGGGAATTTGAGGATGCTCAATTTGGTAAAGGGTTTTGGCTTCCCGTTTGAACAGATCCAGTCCCTTCTGCATGGCACGGCTAGAGCGGTTGGCGGGGCGAAATTCCTTAAGGACGCACAGTTCTCCAAACCGCTGCTGATCGGATGCCAGGTACGATCGCCCAAAGCCCCCCTGCCCCAGGATGCGCTGGATGATGTAGCGACCCCCAACGCGATCGCCCTTTTTCAGGCTCTCGGATTGATCGTGAGCTGGCTCCGGCTTCCGTTTCACGCGCTCGGGCTGCTCTTGAGCTGGCTCCGGCTTCTGTGGCGGTTCACTTGCCACCAACGAGCCTGCGGTTTGGATGTGGTAGGCCGGGACTTCTTGCTGAATATTTTTGAGCTTTAAGGCACCGACAAAGGTGGCGTTGAGCGGCATTTGGGACTTCACCACGTCATGCACCACGTTGGAAATGCAAATGCCGCCGGGTTCGGCTTCCGTTTGTAGCCGTGCCGCAATGTTCACGCCATTGCCCATAACATCGGATTTACTGAAGAACACATCCCCCAGATGGATGCCGATGCGATGAAACAAAACGGATTTCGGGGAAAGATCGGCATTCACCTCTGCCAGTCGGTTTTGTACCTCGATGGCACAACTGACCGCCTGCATGGCACTGGTAAAATACAGCAGCAGCCCATCCCCAGTGGATTTCAGCACTTTGCCCTCTTTTTCGCGGCACAGCGTTTCGATCAGGTGTAAATCGCGCTGAATCAGTTGTAGTGTCCGTTCTTCATCCACGGACATGCGGGCACTAAAGCCGACCGCATCGGTCAACACGATAGCGGCTAGGGTGCGCTGATTTTGCGTGTGAGACAAGGATCCTTCGTCCATGGCGCAGATCATCCAGGTTGATAAAGGTGGAGATATGGCAAGTGAACTGGGCAGATGGCTGTGCCCAATTCCAAAGCAATGGTGGTCGAAGCTCCCTGATTAAAAGATTGAAAGCGATCGCAACACACCAACGTATCCAGCGCTCTCCCATGGGGGGTCTATTCTTGATCGCGAACACTGGAGGGAGATACTAGCGTCATTAACGCCCTGTGATGGTTTCGAGGAAATGCCGTCCGGGAAACTACGGATTAATTGGAACACCTAGAAAGCGATACAGCCTGAACTCCGGTAATTTCCTGTTGCCCTGGGCCAATTTTTCAATCTTTTTTTACTGTCCATTCTAGTCGGGAGAACCGGTTCTACAAAATTTACGAACCGTATCCGCGAACGACCCAGTCAGGCTGTGTGGGGGATTGCCCTCTGAAATACTTTACGAAGAAATATCGCGCGTGGATGTTTACTAATATTTCTAGGGGCTGTAAACGCTTCTGTGGAAGGACGTTGGTGCCTAAAGGACGTTGATACCTAATTGATGGCAGCCCCTAAGTATTCCCAAGAAATTCCCAAATTAGGATTGTGGCTCCAGGGTGAGGACGGCAGGCGTTTGCTTAACATTCGCTTCTAGGGGGCGCACCTTAGCCATCAGTTCAATCAGTGGTCCATAGTCAGGGAGGGGCGCATTGGCCACATACCCGGCATCGGTTGCGATATTGGAGGGGGCATTAGACATGGCTTGCTCGATGACATTTTGTAGATTGCGCTCTACGGTCGGGCCAAGCAGCACTGCACCGGGGGGAATGCCGCGGCTGGTGTGCAAAACCCGGAAGGTCGTATCAAAGTCGTTGCGATAGGTCTGGTAATCCGCTTCCGACAGGGCGCCAGCGACCACTTCATCCGCCGCCAGCCATTCCAGCGTGGTTCTGGGGGTGGGAGCAAAGCGGATGGCTTCGAGGGTGAGCCCATACAGGTCATAGAGCGGTAGGTAGTAGCCGGTGGCGGAGCCAGGGGTGCCCAGGGCGATGGTCTGGTTGGCTAGGTTGCCAAGGCTGTCGATCGCACTTTCCTCCCGCACGACAATCACCGATCGCACGATATTCGGGCCTTGCAGCGGGAAGAGGGGTACATACTGGGTTTCGGCAATGGCGATCGCCGCTAGCCCTGGCGGGGCAAAGACGAGGGACCAGATCTGCCGCTGGATCTGTTCGATCGCCTTGAGCTCATTGAACACGGGCTCTAGTTCCACCACCCCTTGGATTTGTTCGGCGAGGTAGGTCTGAAACGGTTGGTAAGCATCCAGCGATTGTGCGCCCGATTCGTAGTTGACGACGCCGACGATCAGACGGGAGGTTGAATTGGACGAGGACGATGAGGTACAACCGCCCATCAGCGCGGCTGAGAACCCAGAAAATGCAAGCAAACCCTGCAAGACGTGACGACGAGAGCGGTTCATGGTGGTGGGATGAATGGAGGAGGACACAGCACTTTTTCTATCTATCGCGACATCATCGATCGCGAATTATCTATTTATCGCGAATTATCTATTTATCGCGAATTATCTATTTATCGCGAATTATCTATTTATCGCGAATTATCTATTGCGAAATGGCTGAGCGTCAGGCAGGACGAGACCGTTACTTTGGCAACGGAGTTTTTGGGGGGAATCTGCGATCGCCCATCGATGGCTCATTGCGGCGGCGGAAAATGCTGATGGCAATACACTGTAGGACTACGGTATTTGCCGTAAGAATAACAACAGTTTGAAGCAAAACGAGTCCGGATGACAGCCAACGATCGAACAAAATCCTTCCGGGTTGGCCATTTCAGTCCTACAGCGCTGGACGCGTTAGTTAAGTACGGTTGTGTGTGGGCGCGACGCGCGCGCCCACACAACTATTTCTGTCCTGGATGCGGTTGCACACCGCTATAGACACCAAGAGGCTAGGGCTTTAGGCTGGATTTACGCCGATCAATCCAGCAACCGCGTTCCATCGAGATTGATCGAAGCGGGTATTGCATTGTCGAGATAACTGTCGGAATAGTGGATTGGGTGGGTATGTACGCGATCGACTTTGGGACGAGCAACACGGTGGTCTGCCGCTGGAATGCCGCAACCAATGCGCCAGAAACCCTTTCGTTACAGGGGTGTTCGCAGAAGCTGTCACAGAATCCACCGCTGGTTCCCAGTTTGCTGTATGTGGAAAATGCCACGACCGGGCAGAGTGTGTTGGGGCAGCAGGTGCGCGATCGCGGTCTCGACATCACCACCGACGCCCGCTTTTTCCGGAACTTCAAGCGGGGCATTGGCACGGATATTCGGGGTTTTTTGCCGGAGCTGGATGGCCAAACTGTCACCTTTGAGCAGGCGGGGAAATGGTTTTTAGAGGGCGTGATTCGGCAATTGCAACAGCAAGAGGAGACGGTCGAATCCCTGGTGATTACCGTCCCTGTCGATAGTTTTGAAGCCTATCGCCTGTGGCTGGCGCAGGTTTGCCAGAGTCTGCAAGTGGAGCAAGTGCGGATGCTGGATGAGCCCACTGCGGCTGCCCTGGGCTATGGGCTGCAACCTGGCAGCACCGTATTGGTCGTGGACTTTGGCGGCGGCACCCTGGATTTATCGCTCGTGCAACTGGAGGCATCGCCCTCAGGCACTAAACCGATTGGCTTTCTATTGAAATGGGGCAAAAAGACCCTAGAAGACTCGGCGCAGCGCCCTCAGGTGGCGCGGGTTCGGGGCAAAGCCGGACAAAACCTGGGCGGTGCAGATATCGACAACTGGTTGGTGGATTATTTTGCCAAAGAGCAGGGCATTCCCCTCTCACCATTGACCCTGCGGTTAGCCGAGCGCCTGAAGATTCAACTTTCGACCAAGAGGGAGGCGACGGAAGCCTACTTCGATGACGAAACCCTGGCAACCTACGAGTTGCACATGGAGCGCGATCGCTTCCAAACCCTGCTCGATGCCAAGGGCTTTTTTCAGCGACTCGACACCTCTATGACGCAGGTGTTGCGCCAGGGGCGACAGCAGGGCATTGAGGTCGAGGATATCGATGCGGTTCTTCTAGTGGGTGGGACCGCACAAATTCCAGCGGTGCAAACCTGGGCCAGCCAGTACTTCCCTCAAGAAAAAATCCAGGCGGAGCGCCCCTTTGAGGCGATCGCCCACGGTGCCCTCCAACTCAATCAGGGCATGGAGGTGAAGGATTTTCTCTACCACAGCTATGGCATCCGCTACTGGGATCGGCGCAATAATCGCCATGGCTGGCATCCCATCGTGAATGAAGGGCAACCCTACCCGATGGAGCGACCCGTGGAGCTATTTCTGGGCGCGTCCTTGGAAAACCAACCCAGCATCGAACTGGTGTTGGGGGAACTGGGGCGCTCGGGAACGACCACCGAAGTGTACTTTGAGGGCGATCGCCTGGTAACCCGCACCCTCAACAGCGCCGCCACGACCGTCAAACCCCTCAACGACAGCCCCGAAGCCCGCAGTATCGCGGCCCTTACTCCACCTGGCCAACCGGGGAGCGATCGCATCAAGGTGCTGTTTCGGGTGGATGGCGATCGCTTCCTCCGCATCACCGTCGAGGATCTATTCACAGGCGAAACCCTGATGAACAATCGCCCTGTTGTCCAGCTCAGCTGAGGACGCCTGATTGTGAGATAGGCTCTTTGTCTTCTAAATCCTTTTTATAAGCTTTTCAGGGGATATTGAAGTTGACCGCTTTAAAGAAACTAACAATCTGAGTTTTGGTCAGGTGGTCGCTCTAGGTTACGTGTACGAGTCTCTTACTGATTTTCGGGCTGATTGGTGGGCTTGAGTTTCGAGTGAAACACGGTGCAGACGCAATCTTACTGATCATTCTCTTCTGCTCTGGGTTTTCCCTGTGGAACTACAAGCGCTTTCTAGCTAGAAACTTCTGAAAGCCATCGCTTCATTCAGCAGGTTGGAGAGCGCTACCGCTTTGTGCATGACGAACGCACCATGCCGAACGAGATCAAACGCGATAGGGCAAAGCCAGAGCATAAAAATCATTGCAATTTCCTCCAGCTGAACTTATTACAGCTATTCCTACTCCCACACAATTAGGGGCACTTCCAAAAAGACTGAGCACGCTCACTCTGTAGCACTCCTTTTACTCTTGTTGTAAGATAAAGTGGTATTGCTTCAAAAGGTGTATCCCCATAAAGTTCCACATGACCAAGAACACTGATTCAATATTGTGTATGGCGCGTAAGCATTTTGCTCGGCTATCGATCTCAGATAAGAAATTCTTCCGTGCTGCTGAAGCAGGTAGCTCTGCTAATTTAATCAATAACTCTTGTAAATCCGATCT
>JBCBSL010000151.1:0-12381 GCA_039819145.1 Cyanobacteria bacterium J06638_22 | reverse complement strand
CAGCCGATTTCCTCGCAACCAGGCTCTAAATGTCTGTAACATGGAGTCCTGCTCTCATCATGCTTTTGGCTAATCTTAGCGTAACTGTAGGATTGCTTCTATAAGCAGAAGGGCGATCGCCCCCACCCCCCCAAGCCATCTCTTAACCAAAATTGGATGGACAATCGCCTCGCTCACGCTTTAACGGATAACGAACTATCAACAAGATGGCTGTAATGCAATTGCTCTTTCAGGGTAAATCAATAAGAGAGTGTTTGGAAAGTAGCAAAGAGCACCCGTATTCAAGAAAAGCTTTCTGAGATTTAGGCTGGATATGTAAACCTCACAGCCCCTCAGAAAGCTATGACTCTAGCCTACGCCAGTGAACTCACGCCTGAGCAATGGGAATTGCTGCAATCGCTGCTGCCTGCTCCCAGTTCTACCGGACGCCCTCGCACCGTTGACCTGAAACAAGTCATCCAAGGCATTTTCTATATCTTGTCCACCGCCTGTGCCTGGTATCTGCTGCCCAATGACTATCCACCCAACTCAACGGTCTACTACTATTTCCGAAAGTGGCGGAACGACGGCACCTGGAAGCAGATTCATGACCATTTAGTCCAGTGGGTGCGGGTGGTAGAAGACCATCCCGCCTCTCCTAGTGCGGGTTCACTCGATTCCCAAACCGTGCCATCTGCTGTCATGGTTTCGGCGTCAGTGGGCTACGACGGTGGCAAGAAAATCAAAGGACGCAAGCGCTTTACGTTAGTCGATACCTTTGGCTTGTTGCTGTCAGTGCATGTCGTTGCCGCCAGTGTGGCGGAACGAGAGGGAGCCAAGCAATTGTTGCATAAGGTTGACGCCGAACGTGAGCGCTTCCCCCGCTTGGTGCGGATTTGGGTGGATGGTGGCTTTTCCGGAGAAGCGTTTGTGCACTGGGTCATGGACACCTTTCGCCTGATCTTCGAGGTGGTCTTGCGTCCCGAGGGCAGCCAAGGCTTTGTCTTATTACCCCAGCGGTGGAAAGTGGAGCGGACTTACGGATGGCTCCACTGGTGCCGTCGCCTCAACGTGGATTATGAGCGCTTACCAGCTTCCTCCGAAGCCTTGATTCACATTGCCATGATTCGACTGATGTTGCGCCGATTAGCCTAAACCTGCTTGGCGTCTCCGTATTTCCAAATACCCTCTAAGACGAACCGGACAATCTTCCAACGGCCTACAAACTACATCGGTACCGATAAGAGACTGCAAACAATCAGAGACAAATGTAATTCCGATGCCCGCTGCAACAAGACAAACGCGTGTTTGTAGAGAGATGGATTCTTTTACAATTTTGGGTTGAAACCCAGCAAGCTGACAGGTTTGAATGAAGGCATCGTAGAGCATGGGGCCTTCTTGACGCGGGTGAATAATCAATGGCTCATCGGCGAACGCTTCTAGGGGAATCGTTTCATAGCATAATAGGGGGTGCTGTGGAGGAAGCACAGCAACAAAACTCTCTTCTAAAATCGAATGCAATTGCAACCCTCGCTGATCGATAGGCGGATGCAGGAAGGCAAGATCGATTGTGCCGTGGTTCAAGGCCGTGACTTGTGCTTCTGTTGCCAGCTCTAGCATGGCAATTTCGACATTGGGATAACTCTGCAGAAAGGCGCGTAAAAATTGAGGTAATACGGTGTGAGTCGCCGTTTCTGTAAAGCCAATGGTTAGTTGGCCAATTTCACCCCGCCCTGTCCGTCTAGTGAGTTGAATGGCGATTTCCATTTGCATGAGAAGCTGACGCGCTTGTTCCAGAAAGGTTTGGCCCGCATGGGTCAGCTTTACCGTACGTTTCGTGCGAAAGAGTAGCTGCACACCCAGCGCCTCTTCCAATCCGGCAATTTGTTTACTCAGAGCGGGCTGCGTGATCTGTAAGCGATCAGCGGCTCGCCCAAAGTGCAGGTCTTCCGCAACGGTGACGAAATAGCGAAGCTGCCGAAACTCCATAGTGATTGCTCATTAATAATCTGTAGTTATTAATCTAATGCCGAAAATGACTTGGACAATCGTTTTTGCTTTAGATTAGCCTGTTTTTGTACAGCAGCAAGCGCTAGCCGAGGCGTGGATTGTGATGAGATTTCTGAAATCAAAGTGGCTGAAGCGATCGCTTTTGACGGGTCTGGGAGGAGTTCTAGCACTGCTGATCTATGCACTTCTACAACTCATTGAACCCGTTAGGATCGCACCGATCGCCGCGAATCCTTCAGTGCAATTTACGGGACAAGCGTTGTTGGTGGCATCTGATGCCGATATGGTGGCGACTGCTTACGCCGACGCCCAGCTCGACCGTGTCCCTGGCATTGAAGATGCGTTGACGGTAGTGGATTTACCGCTGGAGATAGCGCCGTCTGAGTCAGAGCAACCTGCGATCGCTTCTATTCAGGTGTCTAACTCGGTGATGTCGTGGCCCCAAATTATCGCGGTTTCACCAGATGGCCAGCGAGCTTATGTGGCAGAAGTGCGATCGCGCCCTGCCGATGGGATTCAAGAATTTGAAAATATCGATCAAATGCCAGCAGGGGCCAACATTACCGTTGTCGATATTTCGAATCGAGCGCAACCCACAGTCATCGAGTCAGTCGATGTGGGGCGCGATCCAGAGCACCTGAGTATCAGCCCCGATGGCCGGTTTCTGGCCGTTAATTTAACGGAGCCAGGGCAAGAATTACTCATTGTCGAGTTGCAGGCAGATGGGAGGTTAGGACAGCGCTCATACTTCCCCATGGAGATGGATGGCACCCGCCAGGATAACCGGGCTGCTATTTGGCATCCCTCCGGGCGCTATCTGGCCATGACGCAAGATAGAAATCGTCGCGTCGGCTTCTATGCGGTGCAAACGACGGATGGTGCGATCTCAGTGACACCGCTCGGTGAACCGATTACCGTGGGCAATCACCTGAGTAATCCTCGATTTACGTCTGATGGTCGCTTTCTGTTAGTTCCAGATCTGAAGTGGAGTCTGTATAACAATCGAACCTTGAGTGCTCTGCTAAATCCCAGGGGTGAAATGGTCGCGATTCAGTTTGAGCCAGACTCGGGGCGATCGCCTGAGGTTGTTTCCAGAGCAGAGGTGGGTCTGAGTCCAGAAGGGTTTGCCCTCAGTCCTGATGACTCACTGATTGCCACAGTGAACATGCAGCGCACCTACTTACCTGATTTTGTGCCTGCTTGGCGAGGCAAGCCCTACAGTTCCTTATCCCTAGTGCAGTTTAATCCGATATCTGGGCAGTTAACCACGCTTGAGGAATATGGATTTGAAGGACTCTTGCCTGAACAAGCAACGTTTGATGCCACAGGAAACTCATTAGCTGTAGTGATTTATAACTATCGTGAACCCAGTCCCAGAACGGGTGCGATCGAATTTTGGACGGTTGTTTCAGGTAATAAACCGACACTAGAACGCACCGGTTACACAATCGATGTTGTGCGTGGTGCTCATGATGTTGTGCTTGTTCTTTAGCAACAGCTGGTCTCTGAGCAATGCCCTGAAAGTCGTCCTAAGTCTTTAAAGCATTTCACATGGAATGGATTGAGGTATTTGGAGTCTAAACAGCAAAGCGAAAAAATACATTTCTGGCGAGATCCACTATTGGGTGATCTGGAGTTGTTACATGCAAACTATCTGACGCATTCTTTTGGTCGACATGCGCATGAAGAATTTGCGATTGGGGTTATCTATGCCGGGGCACAAGCTGTAACGTATCGTCGGTCTGAGAAGTTACTCATGCCTACCGGCAGTATTGCTGCGATTAACCCGGCAGAAATCCATACTGGCTACGCAGCCAATATTGAAGATGGCTGGACCTATCGCATGCTATATCCAACGGCTGAGTTGTTGCAGCAGGTGGCCAGTGAAGTCGCTGGCCATGGGGGCCATATTCCATTCTTTCCTCAGCCGGTAATTTTTGATCAGGGATTAGCACGTCAAATTTATCAGATGCATTGTGCTCTGGAGGATACTCATACATCGGCTATCGAGAAAGAGACCCATCTATTTCGTGTTCTATCTACGCTCATCTTGCGTCATGCTGATAGTCGACCTCTAGTACAGTCGGTTTCTGGTGATCCTCGTATGGTTCAGTGCGTTCGGGATTATTTATCGGCTCATTTCCAGCGCAATATTTCATTGACTGAGCTATCCAGCCTGACCAATCTGAGTAAATTTCATCTTTGTCGAAGCTTTCAAGAAGCTGTGGGTTTACCTCCCCACGCCTATCTCAATCTCATCCGTGTGCATCAGGCTAAGCGACGCCTGAAACTGGGAATCCCAATTGCGCAGGTGGCGGTGGATGTTGGTTTTTATGACCAGACTCATTTTACTAAAAGGTTCAAAGCCGCTCTGGGTATTACTCCCAAGCAATATGCTATGAGTGCCGCAAGAACGTACTAGAGTCCTAATGTTCCTGGTATCTAGACTGATAACCAGTCTTTTTGTTGATTTCAGTATGCTGACTGGCTCGAATACTATGGGACGCTTACCGCTCTTCTACGTTGCCTATCTAGCTCTCGGCATGATATGGGGAACGAACTTTCTCTACATGAAATGGGCAGCTCAGCTCATAACTCCCATGCAAATTGTTTTCCTAAGGGTGTTATTTGGTCTGCTACCCGTCCTGATCTATGCCATTTCTCAGCAACAAATTCGGCGATCGCACCTGAAGTCAGCCCATCATTTCTTGGTGATGTCCTTGCTGGCCACAACTGTTTACTTTTACTGCTTTGCGAAGGGAACAGCATTACTTAACTCTGGGATTGCTGGTGCACTGAGTGGTCTAATACCGATCTTCTCGGCAATGACAGCGACCCTGTTTCTAAGAGAGGAAAAACTATCGCGTCTGAAGATATTGGGTATTTTGGTTGGCTTTTCTGGTGTGCTCTTCATTGCCAGGCCTTGGAGTACAGGGAGCTTTGGTATCAACCTCTACGGCGTATTGTTTATGATGCTAGGCTCACTGAGCGTCGGCACCTCGTTTATTTATGCCAAGAAATTTTTGACCGATAAGCAGATACCGCCCGCAGCGCTTACGTCATATCAGATGCTATTTGCTCTTTTGAGTTTGATACTCATAACAGATTTAGATGGAGTTGCTCAAATTCAAAGTGATGGGAAGGTGCTGGCTGGCTTGGTTCTTGGACTTGGGATTCTAGGAACTGGAACAGCTTATATTTTGTACTACGTAATTGTGAAAAATTTGGGAGCGATTACGGCATCGTCTGTCACCTACATTCCCCCTGTCGTAGCATTGTTCATTGGTTTCTTGATTGCTGGTGAAAGCATTACTCTAGCCGACTGGTTTGGAATGGCAGTTATTCTTGTCGGAGTTTATATGCTGAGATTAGGGACAAAATAAGTAAGATGATGCAGATATAATTTACTCAACCAGAAGCCTAACAACCGCGATGCAGAGCTATGTCACAGAAACAGAAAATGCTTACTGAACCTGTTCTCTGAGTACAGCATGGGTCGTTTTATCCGCCGCAAACATATGCTCTACCCGTAGTGATTCCAGAGTGATATCTTGAGGCGTTCCAAAGGTTGTGAACATGCTGAAAAATGACAGCTCACCATACTGGGTAGCGTAGGAAGTTGTCAGGATTGGGGCAGCTGGGAATGACTCGGTTTCTTGAAACTTCTTCTGAAACGTTTTTTGAGGATATTGCACACCAAGGCGAGCATCTAGTAATGCAGCAAATGCATCTACCTTGGGGGTAATACACGGTTGGGTCGATGCCTCGTGCCGCAGGCGTGTCAGAAATGCTGGGCCTACTTCGTGCAAATTTGTGATGGACTGGGTCAAGCCCTCTGGGTGAATCAACATATCCAAAAAGTTGATCGGTGTATCTCCCTCTGAGGCGCTCATTCCTGGCATCAATGCAGCTGCCAACCACTGACCTCCTCGATTAATGCGTACCAAGTTCCACTGGGCATCAATCACCAATGCGGGCTGAGGATCATGGGCAGATAGGAGTTGCTGCAAGGCATGATTCACGTGAGTTAGGGTCGGATCATTAAGCTGTGCTGTGTTGTAGACCGGTGCATAGCCAGCCTGCAACATAATTTCATTGCGTACGATCAGCGGGGTATTCAATTCCTGCAACCATGCGACTAACAGGTCTCGACTCGGCTTCGAGCGACCACTTTCCACAAAGCTGATATGCCGCTGTGATACGCCTAATCGCAACGACAGTTCTAACTGGCTCAGTTGACAGTTTCTGCGTACTTGGCGCAGGGTCTCAAGCATGGAGGTCGGCATATCAATCGCTCAGGTGTTTGAATTCAACAATCGCAATAGATGTCGTATGGATTCAATTACCTCTGAGGTAATTGCTCAGATTATCCGTGTGTCTAATACTAGACAGGACATTACTAGAGAAGCAATTCAAGAAACACTATGAATGGATTTCGGTTCTTACTCGGTTTGATGACGGCTAGCATCGTGACCTATACGTTGGTTACTGGCGTGAACTATGGGTGGAATCTGTTTCCCTCCTTCTTTGATGACATGGTAGCCATGACATGGTCAGGCCAATTCAATCTCGACTTCACTTGTTTTCTGATGCTTACAGGGCTATGGATTGCATGGCGTCATCAGTTCTCACCCGGTGGATTAGCCTTGGGGCTCATCGGTACCGTTGGCGGAATGATGGTCGTCGCGCCCTACTTACTCTTTGCCACGTTTCAAGCCAATGGCGATATGGAGATGCTGCTGCTGGGTAAACGGACTGTGGCTCAGTGATGGATCAATCTCGGTGTCGGTAAACGCCCGTTGGACTATCATCATGTCTCGAAACGTTATGTCTCAAAAATTTCATAAGTTTTGGCTCATCATCACTGCCCTTGTTGTCGGAGCATTTGGCCCCGTCTTCTTTTTGGGAACGATGGTTTCTACTATGGAACCCGCCCGTCTAACCCTTGACCTATTGAGTTGGCCGATCAATGGTGTGCCGACTTATGAATCGCCTGATATACGTTTTCTGTCTGCCCTCGCAGGGGGCTTCCTTTTAGGATGGGGCGTCATGATTGGGTGCTTGCGTGCATGGGTGTACGACGCTGTCCCTGAGGCTGTGCGGAAAGTTGTCCTGACTAGCCTGCTCTCGTGGTTTGTTTTGGATAGTGCGGGGTCTATTGCATCTGGGACACCGTCAAACGCCCTATTCAATGTCTTTGTTCTCCTGCTGGCAGTTGGCCCATTATGGCGTCCTGCATCGGAACCAAAGGCTGGATAATTCCCAAATGCTGGAGAACACTGTGTTGGATCCGAGGGGCAAAGTGAGTATTGTTGGCCATGGGCGATCGCTTATAGCGCAATGCGCGTGAGTTAAGTACGGTTGTGTGTGGCGCAACGCGCCACACACAACCAGTCCTGTATTTGACGCGATTGCACACCGCTATATCATGACCAATTGAATACAATCGTTAGATCGCAGTAGAATGCGCGGTTGAAGAATCGCTCATTTTCCATGACAACGTCAGCGACCGACAAACAATCTCACCCATTCCCCCGTCACGTGGCCGTCATCGGCGCTGCAGGTGGTCTCGGCCAGGGGATTCTCAGCGTTTGCCGAGAAGAGGGAATTGACTTCACAGCTATCGTCCGCTCGCGCCCAGAACGCATTACGGATGTTCTTCCACGCTCCCGTGTGGCAGTGGTGACCTCGCTGGCTGACTACCCCGCTCTTGTTGCGGCCTTTGGTGGAGCCGACGCAGTTCTTACCGCTCTTGGCGTCACGTCCACGAGCCAGGATCCTTCGGCCTTGCTCTCTGAAAATATGGCAACGATCGAACGGGCGATGTTGACTGCGGGCGTTGATCGTATCGTTTTAGTCAACACGCTCCTCAGCTCGTCACCAAACAAGCCTGCAAGCTTTGCCATGCGGTTTTTCTCGCGGATACCCGGCATTATTGGTCGTGGAGCGACTGAACAACAGGCGGTGGTCGATGCACTGGGTCGAGGTGAATTTTCATCCCTTCGATGGACCCTCGTCCGGGGCGGGTTGAACGCCGCAGGGAAGGACGAGCCTCCGATCGCCTCGGCTGATTGGGCTGGTGCGCTCAACTCTTGGAAGCCAGTCTCGTACCGAGCGATGGGAAGATGGATGCTCGCGGAAGCCGCTGCCAATGAATTCGTACGAGCGGCACCACTTGTGTCGCGGCGACGTTGATCTACCATGTTTCGTGAACGCAGCCAATACCGTACTTGCTACAGCCTTAATGCGCCAGTTATAGCGGAATAGCTGTTGTCCTGACCAATAGCGTTAGTCGGAAAGCATCGTCCGCCATAGCTTCATCCGCATAGTCGTTTGCTCAGGTCTATTAGCCTCTGGGTTAATGTAGGTCAACATTGTTTCGGCATTCGAAACTACCGGGAGTGCTTCAATCGAATCTCGTTCAACGAACATTGTTTCAATCATCCCGTCTTTCACGAGCATGGAATATCGCCAAGAGCGATACCCCATCCCTTTATGAGAGAGATTAACCAACATCTTCATCTCGCGGGTAAAGTCACCGTTTACATCGGGAATAAAGCTCACCTGATCGGCGCCTTCTTTTTCTCCCCAATTTGCCAGCGAAAACGGATCATTGACTGAAATGCAAAGAATCTCATCCACACCGTTCGTTCTAAATATGCTGGCATACTCGTTGTAGCCTAATAGCTGGATCGAAGAATAAGGATAGGTAAAGGCTCCCGGTACTGCAAACGCCACCACAGTTTTGTGATCAAAGAGAGCCGCTGTCGAAAGCTCGTACCACCCCGACTCCGCAAACATCCAAAAGGTTACTTGAGGAACATGCTGGCCTTTATGATTAAGCACCACTTTCCTAGCTCCGTACTCGTATTCAACTGTTAGAGTCAGTCGACCCCGTCTGAACTACGAGATGGATGAGTAGAAAGACGACTCTAGGGCCAACAGTTATCTACCCTCACACCTGCTAGCTGAGAACTAACCCTTGCCTCTGAGTACAGGACAAAAACCAGAGAGTCCTTGATTGTGGGTTTTATAGCTGTAGCCATCAAGGCCAAGATACTCTATCGAACGGTCATTCCCGCGAATGCGGGAATCCAGAAAGGCTAACTATGCTGATCGATAGACGCTTGATGGATGCCCATGTTCATGGGCATGACGAACCCTAACTTCCTATCCTGGCTGGCTCAAGCTATAGCCGGGGTTTAGTTTTGTCCTGTGCTTGGCATTCGTCTAAAAAACAGACATCCAATAGATCCAGAGACATGTTGCGGCTAGCCAGGGTAGGGGGTCAGCTAGCTGTTCAAAACCATCCGCTAGCCGTTCAAATACATCAAAAATGAAGCCAACTCCACGCAATAGTCGACATGTTGATTCATGCATCATGACCTCCCCTCTCAAATGTCTTTGAAATACTTCCCTAAGGTTTGCGTCTAGGTTTTACCTGCGTTTATGATTTTTGAAGGTTTGTGCAGCCTCACCCGATATCGGGTGAGGCTATGCTCAGAAACCCTGTCAGGTCTGTTTGCTGCAATTAAGCGAGGTCAAAGCGATCGAGGTTCATCACTTTGTCCCAAGCGGCCACGAAATCGCGCACAAACTTCTGCTGCGAGTCTTCACATCCGTAAACTTCGGCGATCGCTCGTAGCTGAGAGTTGGAACCAAAGACAAGGTCGACACGGGTACCCGTCCACTTCACGTCGCCTGTTGTGCGATCGCGCCCTTCGAACACATCTTCAGCTTCAGAGGCAGGTGCCCAGATCGTACCAATGTCGAGCAAGTTGACGAAGAAGTCATTCGTCAATGTCTCTGCCCGCTTGGTAAACACACCGTGTTGGGGCTCTCCAACATTGGTACCCAAGACGCGCATACCCCCAACGAGAACTGTCATCTCAGGCGCGGTTAGCGTCAGTAACTGTGCCCGATCCACTAGCAGCTTCTCTGCGGGGATGGGGTACTTGCCTTTGGTGTAATTGCGGAACCCGTCTGCCAGTGGTTCGAGGGGAGCGAAGGATTCCACATCGGTTTGAGCCTGTGATGCATCCGTGCGTCCAGGCGTGAAGGGAACCTTGACATCGTACCAACCCGCATTCTTCGCCGCTTGCTCGACGCCTGCACATCCGCCTAGGACAATCACGTCAGCCAAAGAAACGCGCTTCCCGCCAGACTGAGCGTCATTGAAGGTTTTTTGGATAGCTTCTAGCGTTTGCAACACCGTTGCTAATTGATCGGGCTGGTTAACCTCCCAATCCTTCTGCGGTGCGAGACGAATGCGCGCTCCGTTGGCTCCACCGCGCATGTCGGAGCCACGGAAGGTTGAAGCCGATGCCCAAGCAGCGGAAACTAGTTGAGAGATCGACAGACTCGACGAGAGGATCTGTTGTTTCAGGGTCGCGATATCCTGTTCATCAATTAATACGTGATCAACGGCAGGAACGGGATCTTGCCAGATCAGCTCTTCTGCTGGAACCTCGGGGCCGAGATAGCGTGCGCGGGGACCCATATCGCGGTGTGTCAGCTTGAACCATGCACGGGCAAACGCATCGGCAAACTGGTCTGGGTGCTCGAAGAAGCGCCGCGAAATGGGCTCGTAGATGGGATCCATTTTCATGGCCATGTCTGCCGTGGTCATGATAGGCGCATGCCGTTTGGATGGATCATGGGCATCGGGCACCGCATCTGTCGCTGCACCGCCATGGGGAACCCACTGATGGGCACCCGCAGGGCTCTTGGTCAGTTCCCACTCATAGCCAAACAGATTTTCAAAGTAGTTGTTGTCCCATTTGATTGGGTTCGTGGTCCATGCGCCTTCGATGCCGCTGGTGATGGCATGAACACCGATGCCGCTGGCGAAGCTGCTCTTCCAGCCCAGCCCTTGTGCCTCAATGGGGGACCCCTCAGGTTCGACGCCCACCAGTGCGGCATCACCCGCACCGTGGCATTTACCGAAGGTATGACCCCCCGCAACCAGTGCAACGGCCTCCTCGTCATTCATGGCCATCCGTCCGAAGGTTTCGCGGATGTCACGGCCCGATGCGACCGGATCAGGATGGCCATTGGGCCCTTCCGGATTCACATAGATCAGACCCATTTGAACTGCGCCTAGCGGATCTTCGAGTTCGCGATCGCCCGTGTAGCGCTTGTCGCCCAGCCACTCCGCCTCAGCACCCCAGTAAATGTCTTCTTCGGGTTCCCAAATATCTTCGCGCCCACCGGCAAAGCCAAAGGTTTTGAACCCCATCGACTCCAGCGCGCAGTTACCGGCGAGGATCATCAGGTCGGCCCAAGAGATTTTCCGTCCATATTTCTGCTTGATGGGCCAGAGTAACCGACGAGCCTTATCAAGATTGCCATTGTCAGGCCAGCTGTTGATGGGGGCAAACCGCTGGTTTCCGGTGCCGCCGCCGCCGCGTCCGTCACCGATGCGGTATGTCCCAGCACTGTGCCAAGCCATCCGAATAAAGAGCGGTCCATAGTGACCATAGTCGGCTGGCCACCACTCCTGAGACGTCGTCATCAGGGCGAAGATATCTTGCTTCACGGCATCTAGGTCGAGACTCTTGAACGCCTCAGCGTAGTTGAACTCCTCATCCATGGGATTCGATTTTGAGGAGTGCTGGTGAAGGATTTTCAGGTTTAACTGATTCGGCCACCAATCTTGGTTACCAGTGCCAGTGCCAGCCGTAAATTTCCGGTGGGCGCCAGTAAATGGACACCCCCCTTGGCCGCTAGCAGGTTGGTTGGTCATTAAGTCGCTCATAGTGCCTCCTATGGAGTATGTAGTAGAAACTGTTCGACGTCGTGTCAGTATGCCCCAATAGGCATGAAGGAAACGGATCAACTTGTTTGTTGCTAACATCATCGACAACATGATTTAAAATAATCATAAACCTTAATTGTGCAAAATCTGTGACTATTGAAAACTTTACTTTATAGACTTTTTCCTATAATTAATAGATGCCATTTTATAAGGTTTTTTATATAAAACTCATTGGTTTTGAGTCTTGTAAAATAACAATTTCAAGTGATTTTATCAATTTAAAAAATGAGTTTAATGGACTTCTATAAAAAGCTAAAAATCTGTACTTTAGGTGATGACAAAATAACTGCATCACTTCCTGTGAAAACTTCTAGCAATTCTCATGAAATCAAATGTGAAAATAGAATTTTTCACCAGATGAGCTACACAGTGTTTGGATAATCTACTCTCCTTTAGGAACTATCATCTGAGCTGGATTCTGTTCGATTCAATTATCTAAGTGTTTTCGACTGAAAGCTCCCTAGCCTGCTTATTCAGCCACTGCATTCTGCAGATTACACATTTAATATTTTGCATTCCTAGTAGGGCTCTGCCGATTATCATTGATTCGCGATTAATCGCATCGTAAATCCACA
>JBCBSL010000150.1:0-12406 GCA_039819145.1 Cyanobacteria bacterium J06638_22 | reverse complement strand
TGCGGCGAACTGGCTGGCTATCTGGCTTACTCCTGGCTCAATAAATTGTCTCGATTATCCCGGACTGCCGTACCCGCGCTTGGAAGGTTGAAAGCAACGCCCAGTGCATTCGCTTGGCGATCGCAGCAATCGAAAACGCCCCCCGTTTTTATTAAACGTTTGTCGCGATTTGTTCCCCTCGTTCGCCTGATTCTCAGCTTTGTCGTTCCAATGCTCAGGAATGTGGCTAGGCTTAATGTCTGCGTCAAAGCTTAATGCTGGCGTCAAGACCAAATGTCTGTGTGAAGGCTTGATGCCTGTGCCAGGAATTAATTACGTCAGAACGAATTAGGGGAGGCGATCGCTCAGTTCGCTAATCCCGGGTACATGGAGCGATCGCCGTTGCCATAGGCGATACATCAGCCATAGGTTCATGCCGAAGTAGGTCGAGGTAGCTGTGGCGTTGAGGATCCACAGCGGTAGCGAATGCGCCGTTTGCGCCCCCACCCCTGAGAGCAAGTAGCTCAGCATCCACACCATCCCCACGGTGACGGCAGTGCGGCATACCGTCCGCTCTTTGCGATCGCCCTTCCGCTGTGCCAATCGCCACCCCGCCGGAAAGACCCCGATCACGGGAATCAGGTAAATGAACAGCCGCATCCGTTTCATGGCTTGCGGGTCAAAGGGGTCGTCGTAGCGAGACATGGCAGGTAATGGGAAAGAGGTTTGCGTAAATCCTAAGCCTTAAACCGAATAACCATTAATAGTACCAATCCCCTAAGAATCCACCATGAGTAGTTCTCTGAAGTCCTTGCGCTGTAAGGGTTTCAAAAAGTATCAAGTTTTGGGTTTCGTGGAATTAGTACGACTTAGGATGCGGGATTCATCATCGTTCCCATAAACAGGATAGCCCCTGTTTCGTTGTCCTGGATGGCGTAGAAGAAGGGGCGATCGCACACCATCTGGAAGGGAGGATCCATTGGAGCTGAGGTGGCGCCAATCCCGACTGAGGTAGAAGCCGCTGCCTCGGTGCCCGCCTCATCCACTTTGATAAACGTGCGGTGTTGCACATCGCTGATGTAGAGGGCGGCATCCTGACTCATGCCATCAAACTCGGCGGCATCAGGGTCAAAGGCGCGTTCCATCCCCAAGGCCTTGAGGGCATCGTTGAGCTGGGTGCCAAACTCGCTCTCAAACCGGGGCAGTTGCACCATTCCTTCTCGGCTGCCCGCAGCGGTTTGCCAGGTGCTCCAGTTTTCAGGAGTTAGCGTTTGCTGAAAATCGCTGAGGCTCACCCCCTCCCGTGGCAGCACAACCATCATGCTGAGGCGGCGATCGCCATAGGGCAGGTGAACCGCCTGAAACTGAGCAGTCTCGGTATAGCGAAACCGCCCTGCCTGCCGCATCATGGGCACCATCTGGGAGGACCCATCTGCCAGGGTAAAGGACTGATCTTGCGTCAGTGCGGGATCAAAGGGGTTGCTCCAGGTGCCATTGAAATAGACGGCGTTGATCAAAAACAACACCTGTTCCGGCTGGATTCGCTGAATGATTTGGGGGATGCGACCTTCGGTGCTGTCGCTAACCCACTCATTAATGATGTCGGTGGCTTCAGCATCGGCAAAGTCGAGCCGCTGCACCTCGGCGTTGTAGTAAGTCTGATTCCGCTGTAAAAATTCTTCGTCAAACGCTACCCCTTCCCGGCCCCACAGGGAATTGGCGATGCCGATTTTTACTTGGGGGTCAGCCTGCTCCAGAATGGTTTCTAGAGCCGCATTGGCCTGGTTAATCTCGTCCAAACTCATGCCCTGCAATTCCAGCGCCTGTGCCATCGCATCCTGGGTTTCGCCGCTGGCTCCGTTGTAGGTCATGGCCAGGGCGATCGCCACACTGGAGGGCGAAATCATCACGTTCTCGTTGCCCGCCGATGGCAGGATTTGGGAAAACAGATTGAACCCAAAGGCATTGTGCGCCGCTACGAGGCGATCGTCCAATTGGGGCAAGGCGTCTGATGGCATGGCGTCCCCCGGTTCCTGTGCAACATCCGTGGGCGTGTCGCGCTCGGACTGGGAGGCATCGTCTGCCCAGGTGCCATTCACCGCACAACCCAAAACGCCCAATACCAACAGACTACTGGCAATCGCTAGCGGCAGGCGGTATTGCCCAATGCGTGCGTGTGTCTCAATTCCTTTTCTCGCCATAGTCTCAACTCCAGCAACTGCGCATGCTGTAAAGAAATGCGGTCATCAAGCGGTCATCAAACAGCGTCATGATGCATCATCTTCACAATTTCTACGATGCCATCCGGGGCAAAAAAGTTCGGCCACGTTGCGCATTTCGTAACGCCTGCCCTACGCCTGCCCTGAAAAATCTTGTAGAGAATGAAAGAAATCTTGTAGATCAGCGCTGCATATATTTAGTACTGAGTTAGACTGAGAGCCAGAAATTCAGGTGGGGCGATCGCCACATGTAGGGGTTCCGTTTCATCGCTTAAACAGTAGGATTCGTCCATTCAAGACCTCCAAAATAATAGGGTTCATATCGTCAGGAAATAGATGGATCTCGAACATCAACGGTCGAGTAACGTAAACAGTCAAAGGGGATAGGCTGATGGAATTCTGGGAATTTCTCATCCAACGGGAGGGCGATCGCTCCTGGCTACCACTGGAATCGCCCGAGGTGGAAGTGCTGGAAGGGCGCTATCGCATGGTGGCGCGATCGAACCGCTCTCGGGTGCCCGTGGAAGTGGCGATTGCCCATACGCTCCTCAATGACCATCCCCCCCGCCGCCGCTTTCAAAAGCGCCAGGGCTTTACCAACCCCGACGGTGTGATGGTGGTTTTCCCCTACACTTGGCTACAACCGGGCTTGTGGGAGTTTCAATGCTCCGGTGAGCAAATCACCTCCGCAGGTCGCGACACCTGGCAACAAGCGGTGCAACTGCATGTGATTGCCCAGGAATCTGAGGTATCCGACGACTGGGTTCCTGAACTGCCGAGCGATGGCCTCGCCTTCTCCGCCGCCAATATGCAGCCATCTTCGCCTTTTGCCGTTCAATCTGATGATGAAGCGGGTCGTGACGATATCTATCTTGCTGACGCGGATCGCCGTGAAAGACTAGACGCAACGGCGGCTGATCAACCCAGTGAAGCCGCATTGCCCGGAGCAGAGAACCTGGATAGCAATCCCTTTGGCACCTTTTTGCAACCGGAACCGCCTTCAGAGGGAGCCGCCACCACACCAACCAACGCGCCAGAGGCAACACCTGCATACTCGAACGTCACTTCCTCAGCGTTAAATCCTCCAGATCCTCCAGATATTCATGCGATCGATGCGCCACCAACAGATGCGCTAACAGCGGATGCGCCACTAACAGATGCGACAGAAGACCCATCCCCTCTCTCTGCAGAAGCCGCGCTGCGCCAGCGGGCAGAAGCCGACTCCGATGCCGTCATGGCCTCACTGATGGAAGGGCTGGAGTTGGATGATTTCGACGATGCCGCACCTCCCACTGGCGAAGCAACAGATGACGCGGTGGAAGCGGAGGAGGACGAACGTGGTTCCTCTATGCCGACACTCGATCCAGACTCGGTGCGGTTGGTGTTGCATGAAACAAACCTGGTGGTACAACCCAATACGCCGCTGATGCTGAATGGTGCCGTCGAAGCCGTGGGAGAGCCAGATACACCCTATCTGCCTCCGGTGGCTTTGCAAATTACCTTGCGCGAGCCGCAAACCGCCTCCGTGGTGTTAGAAACGCGGCGATCGCTCACCTCCCGATTGCTCCCCTGTTCCTTCTCCTGCCAGGTAGCCCTGCCGGAGAACTCGCGTACCCGCCTACTGATGGGCAACCTGGCACTGATTACCCTGGCGGCACCGGATGACGATCCTCTGATTCTGGTGAGCGAAGACTTTTCGGTGACCGCTAGCCTGGATGAGTTGCTGGAGGCGATCGCCAGCAATGTATCGGCAGACTTGAAAGCTGCGTTTGGGGTCGAGAAACCGCCCGCTGCCCTGGATCTGAGCTTGCTGAATGTTGTGCAGCCTCTCACCGATCGCCCAGCCACAATCCCCGATCGCCCAGCCACAACACCCAAACCAGTGCCATTGCCTAAACCCTCGGAACCGCAGATTTTACCGCCCAAGCTAAATTTCGAGGCGACGCCGCGCCCTAAGCCATCAACAGACTCGCCCATTGATTTGCCCCAAATGCAATCGGCGTCCGAGATGATGGAGTCCACGACAGAATCCAAGCAGGAACCTCTCGATCCGTTTATTCCCAGCGAAAGCGATCCTCTGGAGGAAGCGGATGACGTGTTGAAGGGGCTGGAGGTTGTGGAGCAATCCGATCAGGTTGAGCCCGATGCCAGCGAGGAAGTCTTCGATCCGGTCGCCTCAGCGGAAGAATTGGCCTTTCGTTCCCTGGATCTGCAAAATCGCTTTTTGGAACGGCTCAACTCTCTGGCAACGGATGCGGAACTGTCGAACTTTTTGGGCGATCGCCTGACACCCGGCAACAACTCAGCGGCCGCACGCGAAGTCGTCATCGAAGACGATGCCCCAGTTCCACCCCGGCGATCGCTTTCCTTCCAGTCAGCGCCTCGGGCAATAGAACCGGATCCAAACACCTCCCTCAACACCGAACCGCTACCCACGCCTCAAATCTTCGTCAAGACGGGGGAATTGGTCTCTGGGGAAACGGTCGATGTCACCGTCATCCTCCCACCGACGACCCATCCTGTCGGCGTCAAGCTGTGGCTCCAGGATTTGCAAAACCGTGCCTTGCTCGATGGCCCTCGCTGGTTGATGAACTTTGTACCCAGCAGCAGGGGCGATCGCGAAGCCTGGACATCCCTCACCATCCCCCACGGGTGCCTGGAGGTGCAATTTGAGGCGATCGCCATCGAACTGGCGACCCAGCGCGAAAGCCACAAGGTAACGTGCGATCGGCCAGTCATTCCGCCCAATCTACCTTCTCTTTCCCTGGATGAGCTAGAAATCTAATCCAGTCAGACTGACCCATTTTTACCCATGGTTGTTCATGCATCCATTGCACCAGTAACCATGGGCACGACCTGAGTACAGGACAAAACCCAGAAAACCCTTGATTTTGTGTAGCGCGGGCATCGCCCGCGCTACACAAAATCAAGGGTTTTAGCGGGGATCCATTTTTTTGTCCTGTGCTTAGGGGTACGACTTATTCAGGTAAACATTTGTAACTCGTTGTCTTTTGTTAAAAATTCTTAGCGTATCGTCATTCCTTTTCCCATTAGCAGTAAATTCTGTACGTAATACCGTTCGATTCATATCAGGACATTAGGAAAGAACTATGGCAGCGTCTTACTTACCGTCAATTTTTGTTCCCATCGTCGGTTGGGTGTTCCCGGCTGTCGTGATGGCATTCTTGTTCATCTACATTGAGCGTGAAGATTCCTCTGGCATCTAGATCCAGCCTTTCGCCTTTTCCTGTAAAAACCCTCGTAGTGATAATACATAACCGTCATGGAAGATTTTGTTAAGCCAGCTGGGGATCCCCAGATCGGTAACCTTGCTACTCCTATCAATTCCTCCGGCTTCACCAAAGCCCTGATTAACAACCTGCCCGCCTATCGTGCCGGACTGTCTCCCCAACGTCGGGGACTAGAAGTTGGCATGGCGCATGGCTATCTGCTCTTTGGTCCTTTTGCCCTTACCAGCCAATTCCGTAACACACCTCTCGCGAACGAAGTTGGGCTGACTGAAGCGGTCATTCTGGTGATCATCCTCACGCTTTGCCTCTCGGTGTACAGCAGCGTCGGCGTGAGCAAGCCCATTTCCACCATTACAAACCCCAACCCTCCCGAGGCCCTCAGTACGTCTGAAGGCTGGAGCGAGTTTGCGGGTTCCTTCTTGGTGGGTGGCATCGGTGGAGCCGCCTTTGCTTACCTCATTTTCAAGGTTGTTGAATCCGGTGTGTTTGAGACGTTCGGCAATCTGGTGGGCTAAAACTCGGTTTGAACGGTTGCTTTTTCGTCCCTATCGCACGGAAAACTCAATCAATACCGGGATGTTTAACGTTGCTCCTGGGCGATCGCTCGCCGTCAGATCAACCAGCCACCTGCGTGGTTTCTAGCTTTTTCATCAGCCAATGGTCTACAGATCACAACAGAGGCGTGGAAACACGTCTCTATTTTTTTGCGATGCATGGCGTAATGGCATGGCCTGATTGAGTTGCCAGTTGCGACCACATCAGGCCCTATAGTAGCGCTACGCGCTCAGGTAGAATCAAATCATTTTTTGAAAGCCCCGCGATGCGGGGCTTTCAAAAAATGATTTGTCCTAATCTCAATGCGTAAGGCTATACCATCAATGTCAAGAGAGCGCTGTCTGAGAACCCATCCGTTGCCGATCTGCTATGAAACCGACTCGCAACCGCCGGGGATACTTCACCAATGCCGAGGGCGTCCGCTTTCCCAGCGTCACAACGGTGCTGAATGCCACCCGCCCGCCAGAAGCGCGGGAAGCGCTAGCCCGATGGCGCGATCGCCTGGGAGCCGAGGAAGCGGGCCGAGTGGCGATCGCCGCCAGCCGACGCGGCACCCTCACCCACAAACATATCCGCCAATACCTCCAGGGCGAAGCACCCCCCACCCCGCCGGAGCTGGTGCTGCCCTACTGGAACAGCCTCCAACCCATCCTCACGCAGGTTCAGACCGTGCATCTGGTCGAGCAGGTGGTGTTCCACGACGACCTGGGCTATGCAGGCAAGGTGGATTGCGTGGTGGATTATGAAGGCGTGCCTTGCTTGTTCGACTGGAAGACGGGCGATCGCCCCAAAGGTAGTATCGAACGCCTCTACGATGGCCCTCTACAACTGGCCGCCTACTGCGGTGCTGTCAACCAGGAGTGGCAAGCGCAGGATGCAGAATCCCCTCAAGAGCTCCGCCATGCCCGTCTCGTCGTCGCTCTTCCCGACCAAGCCGCCGAGGTCTTCACGTTCGACCTGACAGAACTTCAGCCTTACTGGGAGCAGTGGCAGGAACGGCTAGCGATCTTTCAGCGACGGCAGGGCAATTTTAGATTTTAGATTTTGGACTTTGGCTACTTGCCGTCGCCTTGAGATTATTTTTCTTTGTTCTCAGAATCTTTTGGCAGCAAATCTCCAAGTTGTTCCATTGCGTCCCAAAAAAAAGCTAACGCCCCAAAAATTAAAGCCACAGAACCTTCTACTCCTAAAAGTGTTCTAAGGTCTGGAAGGGAAACGAGCTTGTATAACAGGACCCCGGCAGATGAGAGACCAAGGGATGAGAGACCCAGAGTGAAAACCGTCTTGCGTGTTAGTTGTCGGCGCAGATGTGCCTGGTAATTGCCAGAATCAGCACGAAACCAGGCCCAGCAAATGTAACCAAGAAGTAGACCCGTCACAATAGCCCAAATAATGAGTAATTGGGTGGTATTGGATGTTTCCGATTGTATTTCTGGTGCAGAAGCTTGTAATTCGGTGGTAAGGAACAGCGATATGTATCCGAGAGAAATATACATATTGCCTCTTATTGAGTCACTTCTGAACGGGACGACTCATTTTTGCTGCTGTAGCTAGACCATGCAAAGATAGCAGCTAAGATGCCGCCGATAATTGCGCCGGGGACTTGTGCGATCATCGCTCCCAATGTTGCACCTCCAGCAGATAAGGCAATGAGGCGATCGCCCCTTGCCCAAAAATCGGATCGGGTTTTCGATACCACGGTTCCCATCGGCTGCACCACCGATTTTGCCGCTGCCACCACATCATCCCCAGTCCGAAGAATTTTCTCTGCCCATTGTTCTAACTCCAAGGGCTGTGCTGTCAGGACTCCAGCAACGGCTGCACTTTTTGCCCGCTCGTTCGCTGAGTATTGTTGCCTCAATTCGATATTGACTTCTCTGTAGTGCGACTTAAGCACTGCATCTTGCTCCATCAGCGCCTCAATGTCTTGTGTCACGCCTAGTTTGTGTTGCTGGATATCCCACAGCACGGCACGAATCTTTCCCTGTTGTTCTTCTGTCAGCGGCTGGGGTAAGCGTGGCAAAGTTAGCAAAAAAGCCTCACAAGCGAAAGGATTATTGGAATCGAGAGACGTCATGGTGTGGGATTCCCTGTGAAAATAAACGTTGCCCAATAGTAGGGATCAGCATAGGGTGGTGCCGTTGCATTCATTTTATCCGGCTTGCGTAGGATAGCCTCTGCTTGGAATTCTAGCTCCTCGTCGCCTAACCGTTCTGCCATTCTTTGTAACCATTGCACTAAGTCTGGATAGGTGACTCGCTGCAACCAATCCTGTGCCATCCATAGTGCTTCTGCGGGAGTGGGTTGCTCTGGGGAAAGGAGTTGCTCGTAGAAGTACAGCATCAAATAGGTACTGGATACCTCGTCTGCCAGCCAAAGGCTACTCACCACCTGGGCAACTCCTGCCCGCAGAAGGGCGCTTGCCAGTCCTACATAATCAACTTCCAGCATTTGCAACCCTGTTGCGGCAGTTTCGCAGGATGCAAGGCACACCAGAGCATAGCTGGAGAGGTCGAGAGCTTGGATGGTCTCGGCAGTCAGCTCATCCGTGCCAGTAAGGGAGAGAACGGAACGGTTAGGTTGGCGGGTGTTGTAGGCTCCATGCCCAGTGAAGTGAAGCAAATTATGGGGTTGGGCAAGCGCCTGCTGTACTGCATCCAGCTTTGCCTGCTCTGGGGAGAGGCGGGTTGGTTGCTGGAACAGTTGGGCAATCAAGGAAGACTCGATTTTAGAATGCTTCAGTTCTCCTAGACCTTCGTGGTCAGGGGCTTCCAGGCTGAGGAGGGTTGATTGGGGTGTAATAGGAGTGAAAGTGCTGCGGGCTTTTTGGCTGATGCCGATCTGGAGGCTGGGCAAATAGCTGACGGTGAAGTGCTGATCAAACAGCATGTGGAGAGGGAAGCGATGCAAATCCTGGTGAGGAACCAAAATCAGCCGCGACATGCCCGTTAGTTGTTCCTCCAGTTCAGGAATGCGAAGGATGTCGCGCAACCTCGCCAACCGCTCTGACAACTGCTTGCGCCAAGGATGCTGCTTCCGCTCATCGGCGCTAACCTCTTTGCCTTTGAGCCGATAGTCTTCGTAATCCTGATTCCATTCCTTGACCCAGGTTTCAAAGGCTTGCTTTTGCTGCCGGGAGGCAGGCAATTGTTCCGAATTTATCTCTCCATCCGGCAATACCCACAGCTCTGGGGCATCTGTCCGCAGCACAAAGGTCGTCAGTACATCGGGGCTAAGATGCCAATACACCGCAGCGGTAGATGCATCCAGAAACTCCTGCATCTGCTCCAGATCTGGACTCCACTGGGGTTCCTGCCATGCAGATAGCATCCAATTCAAGCAACGGTTCTTATCTCGCTCGGCTTCCCGTAAAGCTTGTACAAACTGCTCCTCCTGTACCAGCAAGTCCACGGTTATTTGGCGGAAACTATGGAACTTGAACTCCAGTTGCCGCTTTTTCACAGTAGGCGACTGATTCAGCAACGCTTGCAGCACCGCTACCCCCTGAATCTGACAGTGCCGCGCCGTATCGGTATTGCCTAAACCCAGTTCCGCCCGAATCAAATCTTGCAGGGTTTCCAGATGGGCTTCCGGGAAGGCATCGGGGGTCAACACCTCCAGTGCCAAATGATATTCCCGCACCGCCTCCTGCATCATCCCCCGTTGATGCGGTGCAAACCGATGAAAGACGTAATGCGCCCACCCTGTTGATTGATGCAACCGCCCCCAGCCTTCGGGCTGCGGTTCCCGCTCGACATGGCGTAGTCCTTCTGCGTAGCAAGCCAACGCCCCCGGATAGCCTCGCTGATCCAGCGCCGAATTTTGCAGCGCCGCTGGCAACGTCCAACGCATCGAGGTTTTGCACTGACGAGAGTTTGAAGCGGCATTCCCACGACCGCTCCAAGCTTGCCAGACATCGAATTTGAGAGCGATCGCCCGGTCAAAGCTTTCGATCGCCTCCTCCCGGTGGCCTAAGGCAGACAACGCATTCCCACGACCGCTCCAAGCTTGCCAGACATCGAATTTGAGAGCGATCGCCCGGTCAAAGCTTTCGATCGCCTCCTCCCGGTGGCCTAAGGCAGACAACGCATTCCCCCGGTCGATCCACGCCGCGTCATAGTCGGGTTTGAGTTCGAGGGCTTTGTCGTAGGCGGCGATCGCCGCTTCATGGCGGCCTAAGTCATACAGCGCATTCCCCCGGTTTTTCCACGCCTCGTGCAAGTCGGGTTTACATTCGAGGGCTTTGTCGTAGGCGGCGATCGCCGCTTCCTTTTGACCTAAGGCAGACAGCGCATTCCCCCGGTTGTTCCATGCCGCGTCCTCATCAGGTTTGAGGTTAAGCACTTGGTCGTAGGACGCGGCCGCCTCTTCATGGCGGCCTAAGTCATACAGCGCAATCCCTCGATTGCCCCACGCCTCGTGATAGTCGGGTTTGCATTCAAGGGCTTTGTCGTAGGCGGCGATCGCCGCTTCCTTTTGACCTAAGGCAGACAGCGCACCCCCCCGGTTGAACCACGCCTCGTGATAGTCGGGTTTGCATTCGAGGGCTTTGTCGTAGGCGGCGATCGCCGCTTCCTTTTGACCTAAGGCAGACAGCGCACCCCCCCGGTTGAACCACACCTCGTGATCGTCGGGTTTGAATTCCAGTACCTTGTCGTAGCTTTCGATCGCCGCTTCCTGTTGGCCTAAGGCAGACAGCGCAACCCCCCGGTTGTTCCACGCCTCGTGCAAGTCGGGTTTTAGGGCGATCGCCTGTTCCCAACTGGCGATCGCTTCAACTAAGTCTCCCGCCTTGTATTGCTGAACGCCTCTTTGGAACCATTGCTCCGCATCTGCTGAGGTTTGTGAGGTTGGCTTTGGTGTAGACGGAAATAGTGCATTAAACGAAGCAGCTTGAGCGGATTTCTGAGTCAGTTGCTGATAGCGGCGCTGAGCTTCTGTCAGATCGGGTTGTAGTTGTAAGGCGCGGCGATAGCACTCTGCGGCTTCTGTGGGGCGATTCAGGCTTTCCTCAAGCAACAGCCCCTTATTGAACCAAGCACGAGGCAGTTGTGGGTAAAGTTTCAGAGCACGATCTAGAGCAGCTTGGGCTTCTTCCAAACGGTTCAAGTTCCGCAGGGCAACACCTTTGCCATTCCAGGCTTCAGCGCGATTTGGGTCAGCGGCAATGGCTTGCTCAAAGCTGTGTAGTGCTTCTGCAAACTGACTTGCACCAAACTGTTGTCGTCCCCGGTTAATCCAAAATTGTGCGTCGTTGGACATCCCTTCTGCCGTAAGAAAATTGGGTTTTTCCCATCGTAAGAGATCTATTCAGAAAAGTTGGGACTCAAGCCAACACCCACCCGCAAATAAATTGCGGGCTACAGGCAGAAAGTCCGTTAAAACGGACTGAACAGCACTGAGGCAATTTGAGTCCACGCAGGTGGACTTGTTCCGGTAGCCCGCAATTTATTTGCGGGGCTACAGAAGGGAATGAGCTTACAACGCTATTTGCGTAACCCCATCGCTCGAATCCGCTCCACCACCTCATCCGGTGTTGTTGCGATCTGCACCTGTCCTGGAGCCAACTGCTTAAAAAATGCCTCACTGACGCTATCCGATCGCGCCAAAATCACAGGCTTTCCATTCTTCAGCGCCAGCGCTACTTCCGAGGCAGTACCACAGCCCATGCCGCAGGCAACCACGACATCGCTGGACAGCACATTGATAGCATTGCGGGCATGCCCCATCCCTGTGAAGATGGGCAGGTCAACGGCAGGGGAGAGGTGCGTGTCGTCCGAGCCGGGGAGGATGCCGAGGGTGAGGCCTTTGGCGGCTTTTGCGCCTCGGCATGCGGCATCCATGACTCCGGTGTTGCGTCCGCCTGTCAGCACCACCCAGCCTGCCGTGGCGATTTGGTAGCCGAGGTCGTAGGCGATCGCACACACCTCCGCAGACGCCTGTTCGCCCGGCCCCATAATGCCAACAATCAACCGTCGCATTGGACTAGCCCTCGATCAGGCCAGGGGGCGGGGTAATTTCGACGAAGCCGTTTTCCAGATCAACCACGGGGACGATTTCGGGGACGAAGGGGATGAGAGCTTGGGGATTTTTGGGATTTTGGGGTACATCCAGGGTGACTTGGAGCAGGTCGTTTCCAGCAGAGAGAACATCGGAGACAATGCCGATCGCCCCTCCCGTTGTCTGATCAATCACTCGTAAGCCGATGAGGTCAGCAACATGGTACTCGTTCTCTTCGAGGGGAGGGCGATCGCTCTCGGGGACGATCAAACGCCAGCGACGCAGGGCTTCGGCCTGGTCGCGATAGTCTACCTTCGCCAGCTTGATGATGAATAAGCCCTTGCCGTGCTGGAAGCGTCCCCGCACCAGTTGGGTGGATTGGGGCGTATCGCCGTCGGGAGC
>JBCBSL010000149.1:0-12476 GCA_039819145.1 Cyanobacteria bacterium J06638_22 | reverse complement strand
GGAGCCAGTCGCCCACAGCAGGTGATCGACAATGCTGCCGCGTCTGGGGTGGAGCTGAGTGAGACAATGCTGGCTGAAATTGATAAGGTGCTGGCTCCGGCCAATCTCTAGATGACAGGTTCAGTTGCACACTTTAGCTTGTAGGGTTACATCAAATCCGATCGAAGAACCCAACTATCGTTTGTGGCCGCTGCTTTGCAGCGGCCACAAACGATAGTTGGGTTTTATGGTTATTGAATCGGAATGGATATTGGCAAGGTTAAGCGTCTGGTAGCTTCAAGGTGCCAAATTTGGGAGACCAAAACTCTCCACGACTCTGGAAAAAGGCAACCTCTTTGCATTTGCCCCGCCGATTTTCCAACAGCGAACAGCGCAGTATGACTTTATCTTGACCGTCTTTGGTGTAGGCATAGCGTTCCAACAGGGCTCCACAGACCGGGCAGGGATGGTCAACGAACTGGTCGGGGTTGAGTGCTTGCCGTTGGGCATGGGGCAACTCGTAGCGCTTGGCTTTGGCGTTCCAGAACATCACCGTACTGCATCCGGGTGCGGCGCATTTGAGGAAGTGCTTGGCTTTGAGCTTCTTGGAGCGGGAGGGTATTTTGTTCATGCTGCCGCCGCAGCTAGGACATTTTGTTGTAGTTGTTTTAGTTGCTTTTGCCTTCGTGGTTTTTGTCGCAACCGCTGTGGTTGAACCCGCAGCGGAAGAGTCCGAAGTCGATGGTGAATGGTCGGCAGCGATCGTGAGCGATGGGAGTTGTGACTTGGCCTGGGCGATCGCCGGACCGAAGTAGCTGCGATGCCAGTCAATCAGGTAGGTTTGCCATTCTTGCTGGCCTGTAGCGATCGCATCCAGCGCCGCTTCCATTTGTGCCGTAAATTCGGGTTGGAGCAAATCGGGTAGGAGGGTTTCCAGGGCTCCATCTAGCTCTAGTCCTAGGGCCGTGGGCTGGAGCTTTCCCTGGTGCAGCCGTACATACTCCCGTTGCTTTAGCGTTTTGATGGTTGGCGCATAGGTACTGGGTCGGCCAATGCCCTTCTGCTCCATTAGCTTAACCAGCTTTGGCTCGCTGTAGCGAGGTGGCGGTTGGGTTTGCTTTTGATCAGCCTGCGCCTGCTCCAGTTGCAGCGGTTGCCCCTGCGTCAAGGGTGGCAATATGCTATCGGCACTGATGTTGTTCCAGTAGCGGGTGTATCCGGCAAACTCTAGCACCTGGCCCCGCGCTTCCCAGTAGGCTTCGCCCGACTGCGTGACAACCCGTGTTTTGCGGAGACGTGCCGGGGCGCATTGGGAGGCGATTGCCCGGTTCCAGATCAGCTCATAAAGGCGAGCGGCGTCGGAGGGCAACTCCTGCTGAAGCTGTTGGGGGACATGATTCACTTGGGTCGGACGAATCGCTTCGTGGGCTTCCTGAGATCCCTTAACGGCACGATGTCGGGTTGTTTTGCGGGGGAGATTGATGGGGTCATGCTGCTGCAAATACTGCCGCACGGCCTCACAAAAAGGAGCCGAAAGCATCACCGAATCGGTTCGCATGTAGGTGATGTGCCCTTTTTCGTAGAGCGACTGAGCAATCTTCATGGTTTGCTCTGGGCTGAAGTGCAGCTTGGTGCCAGCGGCTTGCTGGAGGGTCGAGGTGACAAACGGTGGCGGCGGCGACTGGCGGGCTTCTTTTCCTTCGACTTGCAGCACCTGATGGGGATGGGCATGCGCCATCGCAACCAGTGCATCGGCGCGTTCCTGGGTGGTGACCCGATCCGACTCTGACTCTGCCCCTTTCTCTTCTGGCTCGTGAGCCGATTTTCGTCGGGGGTTGGGGCTGCTGCGATAAAAGGCTTTGAACCCCTCGTGGTAGGTGACCCAAACACTCCAGTAATCTTGGGGTACAAAGGCTTGAATCTCGCGCTCGCGCACACAGAGCAGATGTAAGGTCGCGCTCTGCACCCGCCCCATCGACTTTGCGCCATTGTTGAGCGACCAAACGACATGGCGACTGCCTTTGTAGCCCACCAGCTTGTCGAGGCAGTCTCGCGCTCGACCTGCGGCCACCAGGTTTTGGTCGAGGGTGCGGGGATGGGCGATCGCCGCCTTGACGGCTTGCGGGGTAATTTCGCTGTAGACCACCCGTTGCGGATTACGCAAATTGAGCGCCTGCTGTAAGTGCCAGCCAATGGTTTCCCCTTCGCGATCGAGGTCGGTGGCGATGTAGACGCGATCGGCTTGTTTGACGGCTTGCTGCAGGTCTGAAAGAACTTTTTTGGAGCGAGCATCGCGGGGGCGATAGCGACAGTCAATCGACTGGCCTCCCAGGTCAAAGCCGAGGGCATCTTCGCCATCATTGGCGAGTTCTCGCACATGCCCCATGCTGGCTTTGATGATCCAGCCCGAGCCAAGAATTTGTCCGAGTTTCTTCAGCTTTCCAGGGCTTTCAATCAATAGCAAGTTGGGCATGGCGACCTCACCTTGATGCTGGATTCAATCCTCCATTCTAATAGTACATCTGAACTTCTAAAATGTCTTGGCCTGTTTTGCAGGATCTGGTCTTCAGGCGATCGCGCCAGCAACCGTCTCAAACAAAGGTTGAGCATTGGGTGTCCAGATCTACCAGGGATTGCCAATCATCGTAAACCCGGCCCAGTAATAGGGATGGGAGAAATCAACTCGCGACGCATTGCTGATTTCGGCGGGAAGCGATTCCCCTCTTATGGCTTGCTGTACGCCGTCACTGTTCAGCGTCAACTCGCCTCGAAGCATCGCCTGCTGCGTTTGTTGTATGGCATCGCCCTTGGTCGGGGCCGTCATCAAATTCTCGTAAAACCCGGTCATAAAGAGAAACGTCCCCACATCCGATACAAACCATAAGCTGGCCAAGGCTGACTTTGCCCCCGATTGCACCGCCAGCCCCGCAAAACCTAGCTCGGCGTTGGGGTCACCCAGGGCGGTTTGGCAGGCACTCAGCACCAGCAGCTCTACCGGAGGTGTTCGTAGCCCCATGTGCCGGACTTCATCCAAGCGCAATTGCCGATCCCAGAATTGGATGTAGGACTCGCGCACCGAGCCACGGGCAAAGCTAGCATGGGTAGCCAAATGGAGGATGCTGTAGGGATTTTGCGATCGCAATTCAATCAAGTTGTCTAGGGTAAACGCTTGGTTCAGTGAGACATCCCCTTGCCATAGGCGATTGATCGCCGCCAACTCCAGGGGTACGGCCGGTAGGGGCAATTGCGATTGAAACTCGGAAGCTCCCATCGCCAGTACCTGCGCGTTTGACAAATCTGGAGGTTCTGGATCCAGCAAATTAAAGGCTGGAATAAAGGCAAGGCCATACTTCTCGACCAAAAACCGCTGTCCATCATGCAAGGCGGCCATGGGGATCCCTCGCAACTGCCCACCCAGACAAAAAATCAGCTTATCCACCCCTTGCGCTTCTAGCTCGGATTCGAGGGGTTCGATTAGCCATTGAAAAAGTTTCTGAGCCGCAGGCAGGTAGCGGCTGCTGGGTGAATTGACTGTCGTTAACCCGATCCGAAATTCCCGGATTGTTTCAGCCATAACCTCGGCTGGGGCATCGCTGACCCGATGGTGGACGAGCGTTCCGTCGGGCAAGAGCAAAATCACTTCCAGTTGGTTCGGGGCAGGCACGGCATAAATGAGTGCAGACTGTTGCCCGGTGATTTCAGCGTTTTGTTGTAACTGTTGGGCAATTTGCTCCGGAGATGGAATGTTGGTTCTAAACAGTCGTCCGTAATATTCATTGAGTTGCTGTCGCCACCCTCGTTCGAGTTGCTGAATCGCTTCGGCAATATTTCCCGCATCCAACGATGCAGTCAGTTGGTCAGGGTTCAACTGCAAAGCAGAAATGGGGGTTTGTAATGGCGTTGGATTAGGTTCGGGCTGAGCCTGGAGCGGCAATAGGAGCGATAGCACAAGGCCTATCCCCCATAGGAACCCGAGCAGCAGGCGGCGATAGTATCTCATTGGTTACTGAATGGATGAGTGCAAGAACTGGATTGTGAACAAGCATGGCGTTGGGTAGATACTTACTGATCTACTTCAATCTGCAAGGCTTTGAATCCTGTAATATTTCAGGACTTATAGATGGAGTCAACCAGGATAAGACGTTAAGGTTCCGTCATGCCCATTTTCATGGGCATCCACTAAACGCTGATCGGTCACTGTATTTAGCCTTTCTGGATTCCCGCCTTCGCGGGAATGACAAGGGTATCGATGCCTGCAACCTGAGTGGCCACGGCTATACGTATTTTGTGGCCGCATTGCAGCCACAAAAATCAATGCATTCAATCAGATGTGCGCAAAATGTGAAACTTGCGTAAATCTGATATTTCTGGGAATCCGGGAGTTATGCAAATCTCGGGTCTGTCGATCAGTGTTTGTAGCAAATCTCTGGCCAGCGTTAGAACTGGGGGGTTGCAAAATCATACTCAGATTCTGCAACCCCGACTAGGATGATGTGGCTAAGTGCTTGAGAATTGACAGGATGTCATGCAGCTCATTTCCTGGATTGAGGAGAGAAAATAATTTAGAGGTTGCATATTGTGACGTCGGTTTCCGTTGGGCTTTTAAGAACAAAAACTCGGTTCCATTGGTGATGAAACCAAAGGTTGATTGTGCCTGTTCAGGGTTACCCAACATATAGGCAAGGGTTTGGGGGAGTGCACGGGTCACCGCAAAATCGCTGCGCTTTGACTCAATAACCACCAGCCAAAGAAACTCATTGATAACCAGTACATCGATACGACCCCGAATAACGGTGTTTTCATCTTCAAGGTCGATGTCAATACTGGTTTCGGTGGTGATACGAAAGGGGCGACGATAAAGGCCTGCTAAATCGAGTAATGGAGCCAGCACCACCATCTTGACGCTATTTTCCAAGATGGGAGGATCTTCCAGTAGGTCTAAGTAATTATGCTTGACCCGATCCAGCGATCGCTGCTCAATGTCGCTGAGGGGTGGAGTTTTTGTTTGCCACTCTGTAAAAAATTGTGCATCGTTGGCAGGTTGCAAGTGGAGGTGCTGCTTGAGGATGCGCAAGGTGACGTCTGTAGCAGGAATTGCTTGAACCATGAAAACCTCTTTAACTCTCAACTCCTCAGGTTTCTTGCAATGGCCGAAACCACTCTATGGTCTAATGCTAGCCGCTTGAACAAAGACAAGTTTCTGACGGCAGTCTTGCTAGGTTCATTGTAGCGAGGGGACAATCGCCCCTGCCTCCCTCCTCTGGAAGTTTAACCTGATGGCCGCGCATTGCGCGGAGGATTCCACCGACAATCTCCCCGGTACCGTTGAGAAGTTGAGTGGGTTGTTGCCTCTGGAATAACTGTGGAATAGCTACAGGTTCACCGATGCTGTGAGATAGTCTCTCACTTCCCAACTATGAGTGAATTCAAATCCTTATGCAGAGAGCTTCAAACTGGCAGGTTGTAAGTTCTGTAAATTAGGGTGTCATCACACAAAAGTGGCGGATAAGATCATGGAAGTTGTGGCTTATGTGTCCGATGTGACACTGGATGCAGAGTTATGCTGCGTGTGCAATCAACCATTTGGAACTATCTCTAACGACATCGCTCTAGCTTAAGTGATCAATCCGTCATAAAGCGAAGTGAGGATCTCCATGAAAGTCAAGATGATTTTGCCTGCTCTGACAGAAGCCTTGAGTCTTTTTTGGAGACCCATTAAATATCATCTCTTTCCCCCCTTAGGGCTCGCCTCCATCGCGTCATTTTTTGACGAAGATGATGACATTGACCTCCAAGATGAGCATGTTGAGAACCTGAATCTGGATGATGAACCGGATTTAGTTGTGATTCAGGTCTACATTACGTCTGCCTATCGCGCCTATGAATTAGCGGATCACTACCGCCGCAAGGGATCCTATGTCGTTTTGGGTGGGTTGCATGTGACATCACTGCCTGAGGAAGCTGCCCAACATGCGGACTCGATCTTCTTGGGGCCAGGGGAAGATACGTGGCCTCAGTTCCTTCAGGACTTCCGCGAAGGACACCCCGCTCAGCGCTACCAATCAAAAAACAGAACTCTGGTGGGCATTCCTCCGATTCGTCGCGATTTAATCAAGCGATATCATTACTTGGTTCCTAACTCCATCGTTGTTTCCAGGGGCTGTCCCCATCGCTGTGACTTTTGCTATAAAGATGCCTTCTACAAAGGCGGCAAATCTTTCTACGCGCAACCAGTAGACGATGCCCTGGCTGAAATCGATCGCCTGCCCGGGAAACACCTTTATTTTCTTGATGATCACCTCTTTGGGAATCCCGAATTTGCGGCAGAGCTGTTTGAAGGGATGAAGGGCATGGGTCGGGTGTGGCAAGCGGCAGGCACGGTCGAGTCGGTTCTGCGACCGGGACTTTTGGAAAAAGCGGTAGACGCGGGTCTGCGTAGCTTGTTTGTGGGCTTTGAAACCTTGAATTCCCATAGCCTCAAAGAACAGCACAAATACCAAAATTTGAATCGGGATTACAGCTTAGCCATTCAACGGTTACGAGAGCATGGGGTGATGGTGAATGGCAGCTTTGTATACGGTATGGATAACGATGATGAAACGGTGTTTGAACGCACGGTGGAGTGGGCGGTGTCTCAAGGGATTGAAACTGCCACCTTCCATATTCTGACCCCTTACCCCGGCACAGCGCTGTATGAACGGATGGTCGAGCAGCAGCGGATCACGAACCATGATTGGGATCGATATGACACACGCCATGCCGTGTATCGCCCGATGAACATGAGTGCTGAGACTTTAGAGGCGGGCTACTGGCGATCGTACCGAGAGTTCTATCGCTGGAGCTCAATTTTCCAGGGTGCATGGACTAAGGAGCATGCTGCCGATCGGATGCGTCATTTGCTTTATACCGGGGCATGGAAAAAGGCCGAGCCATTGTGGGATCTGCTGATTCGGGCCAAGCAGGTGAATCGACTCTTGCCGATGCTAGAGAGCGTTTTGACCGGCTTTGGTCACCATTGGATGCAAGGGGACGTAGAAGAAGAGGGGCGATCGCTCCTAAGCCTCAAGCATTCCCTATGAATCAGGATCAAAGCAGTTTGATCCTGGAGATTATAGATTGGCCCAGAGGCGCGCGCGTCGGAGGAGAAACATCATCGGTGTTTCGGTGCGCGAGACGATGCTGGCCTCGGCTTGCATGCCGGATTGCAGGGGGCAGGTGCGATCGCCCCTCACCAGTGCAGGGACATTGGGCTGGATTGACACTTCGTAATACGAACTTTGAGGGGGCGAGGCATTGGGGGTGTCAGAAGATGTCGTTATGACATCTGGGGAAACAGCGGTCACTTCTCCGGTCAGTACGCCGTAGTCAGGATAGGGGCAGGCCGATACCCGCATCTGCGCCACCTGCCCCACCTCTACCCGTTGGATGAACTGGGGATTGACCTGGGCTTTGATCACCAGCCTGGCTTGGTCGGGGGCAATTTCGGCTACCGTATCGCCACTGCGGACGATTTGATCCACATTGCGCAGGGTTAGCTGCAAAATCACGCCATCACTGGTGGCACGGATGACGGTTTTGGCGAGGTCAGCCTCCGCCCTTTGCAACTCGGTTTGTTGTTGGAGCAGTTGGGCTTGCAATTGCACTCGCAGTTGAACCAGGGCTTCGCGCTCCCGGCTGAGGTTGGCCAGGGTGGCGGCTCCGGTGGCGGCTTGTTGGCCAATCTGCTCTTGGGCGATCGCCACCGAGGCATTGGTTGGGTTGAGGGCAGCCTGTGCTCGTGCGAGCTGGGCTTCGGCGGTTCTAACCGCCGCTTGTTTTTCTTCGAACTGCAACTGCGATATGGCTCCTGATCCCACCAGTTGTGCATAACGCTGCATCTCGGTTTGGGCAAACTCTAGGGTCGCTTCGGCCTCCGCGAGATCGGCCTGGGCGGTTGCTTGCCGTTCGGCCAGTTCCTGCTCCCCGCGCCGTAACTCAGCCTGAGCCACCGAGAGGGCTTGGTCGCGCGATCGCCCCTCGGCTGCGATCTGCGCTTCCAAAAACTGGATTTGGGCATTCATCTGAATGAGTTGCTGCTGGGTTTGCCGCAGCGTGTTCTGCAGTTGGTCGCGCTGGGTTTCTAGGCGAGAGGCATCTAAATAGGCGATCGCCTCGCCCCGCTGCACCGTCTGATTGGGGGCAACATCAATCCGTTCGATGGTGCCATCCAGTTCTGCCTGCACCAACCGCACCTCTCCGGAGGGGCGAATGCTGGCAGATGCCCGAACGGTGACGTTGTAGCGGACAACAGAGGCCAGGAGAATCCCGACGCCCAAGCTCCCCACCAACACAAACCCACTCCACATCATCCAGTGACTCACGGGAGGAACATAGTCCTCGGCCTTCACCGGACGCAATGCCGGAAGGTTGTCTGGCTTCGACGATTTTTTTGATTTCTTTCGTTTCGACAGTTTGCGCTTCAACATGGGTAGGACCGAGGAGAGGGGGTAGCTGAGGTGCGATCGCTCAGGTCTTGGAACCGTTACCGAATCTAGAACTCTTTCAAGAAATTAAGGTGGTCGCCAGCGATCTGGTGGAGGTCGGTTGGGGAGCCTTGCTGCTTGACCTGATTGTTTTCGAAGAAGACGAGCCACGTCGCGCGGGTAATGACTTGGGGGCGATGGCTAATCAGCAGAGTGGTTTTGCCTTGGCGATGCCATAGCAGCTTGTCGAGCAACTCCGCTTCACTCACCGGATCCAGTCCACTGGTCGATTCGTCGAGGATGAGGATGGACGGATCTTGAACCAGGGCACGGGCGATCGCTAACCGCTGCTTCTGCCCGCCCGAAAGATTCGACGCAAATTCGCCCAGGGTTGTGCGATATTTTTCCGGGAGTTGGCTAATAAAGGCATCGGCTCCGGTGATCTGGCAGGCTTGCACAATGTGCTCGAAGGGTAAGTTGGGGTCGCCCAGCCGGAAGTTGTCGAGGATAGAGCGGCTCCAAAAGTGCGTCTCTTGGGGCACCAAGACCACTTGCTGCCGAACACATTCGATAGATATATCTTGCAGGTTGTACGGGCCGTAGCGGATGTTGCCCGACTGCACAGGGTAGAACCCAGCAATGACTTTGGCAATGGTGCTCTTGCCGCACCCCGATCGCCCGATCAAACCAATCACTTGGCCGCCGGGTAAGGTCAGCGAAAAGTCCTTAAGTAACTCGACACGACCGGGGTAATGGAAGGTGAGGTCGGAGCAGGTTACGTCGGCGGTTGGGGCGATCGCCACCCAGTTACGTTGCTCGCCGATGGAGGTTTCGGGGGTCGCCGATACGATTTCTTGTAAGCGAGCGTTGGCGGTTTGCACCCGAATCCAATCATCTACATAGCTCACCAGCTCGCCCATCAGTCCCATAATGTTGCGGTTTAGGGTGGTAAACGCCAACAGTTGCCCAATGCTCAGTTCCTGCCGAATCACCAGCAAACTGCCCATCCCCAACATCACGGCACCGCCAATGTCGGCGACGACGTCACTGAAGGTGCTGTTGATGATACTAATCTGGGTTAAGCCATAAATCAGGTTGGCCAACCGCCCAAAGCGTCCCTGCAACTCGTCCCAAAATTGAGGGGCGGCGTTGGTGCTCTTGAGGGTGAGGGCACCTTTGAAGACTTCGACCAAGACACCCTGGGTTTCGGTATCCAGCACCATGGCTCGCCGCGTTCGTTGCCGTAGGGTGGGTTGAAAGATAAAGGTGGAAAGGGTCATGGCGATCGCCACAAAAATCCCTATCAGCGTCAGCTTCCAGCTATAGAACACCATCAGCCCAAACGAGGCTACTGCAATGAGGATGGAGCTCGGCAAACTGACCACGACATCTGAAACTAGCTGGTTCACCTCGGCAATGTCGCTCAGGCGGCTCACCACTTCCCCACTGCGACGGGTTTCGTAGTAGATCAGTGGTAGCCGCAGGATTTGCTGACCAAACTCCATCACAAAGCCCAATTCCAGCCGTTGGGCAAAGTTGGCAATCAAATTCTCGGCCACAAATGTGAGGGCACTCCGAATCAGATACAGCGTGACCACGGCTGTGAGCACACCAGCCAGTAGCCTCGTATCGCCCCGAATCAGCACATCATCCGTGAGGATCTGGATGAAGATGGGCGAGGCGAGGGAAAGCAGGCCAATCACAACGGCGCAGATCATGGCCTCCAGCAAGATGCCACGATAGGGCGACAGCCGCATCCAGATTTGTTCAAGGCCAGGAATCGGTTCATCATCCTGGGAAAAAAAGCGAACGGGATCTGGCTCCAGCAAAAGCATGACCCGATCGCCCCAGTCCTCGGTCAGTTCCTCTTCGGTGAGGTAGCGTACCCCCACCCCCGGATCGGCGATCACAAACTCCTGGCCTCGTTGCCCATAGAGTAAGACCCAATGTTTGCCCTGCCAATGCAAGATGGCGGGGAGGGGGAGGTGGTTCAGTTTGGATAGGATGCCCGGAGCGGCCACCGCCGATCGCGCGTTAAAGCCCAGGGCATTGGCGCCTCGTCGCAACCCCAGCAGCGTTGTTCCGAGCCGCCCCGTGCCGATCAGTTCACGGATGCGGTTGAGGGTGAGGGTGCGTCCGTGGTGCTTCGCCACAGAGGCCAAACAGGCGGCGCCACAGTCTTCCTGACTATATTGCTGAATCAGGGTGTACTTCATGCGAACCCCTCAAGTGGCTCGTAGGCGTCCTCCGAGTCGGGGTTGAGGTAGGGGCGTTGCCAATCGAGTTCAGCGGCTCGAAATTCCTCCTCGATCTCCGCCAGCCGTGCCTCGGAAGAGCGATCGCCTTCAGCATCAGCCTCTAACAGGGCATCGGCTACCAACTGACAGCGGGATAACCCAAAGTCCTGCTCATCATCGGGTTCCTCGGCTAGCCCGATACCTGGAGCCAGAGGCTTGGTGAAGAGGGGAATTGCTGGAGCCAGGTGCGATCGCACGGTATCAACCAGGGCAGCTAGCAAGGGTTGAGCCTGTTTGTAATGGCGCTGCTCTAGCAACAAAACCCCCGCGTCGGAGCGTGGGTAGCCAGGGGGTTCCATCAAAACCTTGAACTGAAATGGAAGCTTGGCAGCGTTGAACGTGGTTGTGAGGGAGTGCAGAGCGGCGATCGCCCCCTCTGCGCTCAGGTGCAGACTGATCTCCACCACGGGGTGATCGGTAGCGACCATCCCCGCATTTCCCACCGCGACGTAGTACCCCGTCTCCAACCGATTGCGCGGCAACCGAATGGCGACCCTGTCGCCCACCCGAGGCAAGGGTTTCGCCATAGCCAGGTGACGTTTGGGTTCAATGTGCACCGTCAAGCCCTCTTTCTTAACCGCCAGCGTACCTGTTGGGTGCTTTTGTACTACCTGCCAATCCGGATCAAAATACCCCTTTCCCTGATTGGCCTGATGAATCTGGGCATAGAAAGCCGCATCAATCCCCCGGTAGGTATTGTTCTTTTCGGTAGGGGCAGACTGGTCGGCCTCAGCGGCCAAAGGCTTTAGCTCGCCGCTGTAGTAGATGTCGTAAAGATAGTTCCGCAGATGTTGGTTGAGGTAATCTTGCTGCATCTCTGGGGAGAGCTTTTGGAAGCGTGTCCGAATTTCGGGCGTTACCTCTGACGGGGGGTAGTGCGGATGGCAGATGGGAAGCTCCGGCTGGATCTGGATATGCGTTACCAGATCCAGCAGAGACAAAGCATGTAGAGACATGGCAGTGGGCGATCGCAACATGAGCTATTCCTCTATCGCGGTGAAGGGAGGCGCAGATAAGGGCGGAACATCCGGAGCATCCGAAAGCCACATTTCATCGTCCCCAAATACAACCGGCATGGCCGCGTCCGGATCACAGAGCAGTGATTTCGCCACTTGCAACTGGCAAATCCCCACATTGCCTGGAAAATCGTAATAGTAGACATGTGCTCGGAGCGATTCAATCAATCCCCAACCCGCAAACCGCATCACCCGAGAAAGGAAATCGGGAAAGCGCTGTGTCACTGCTGGAAACTCCCGCCAATAGCCCCGCACTAGTTGCTGGATGGAGGGCTGCACCTGTTCTAGCGGTGTCGTGGCTAACCCCAGGGCTTGTTCGATCGGCACATCCTGGCTTGCCATCAAGCTACTGAGCCAGCGTTTGAGGTACTCCGCCACCAAGCGACCTAGGTCAAAGGTGGGGTCGCCCCAGCGCCATTTCTCCCAATCAATCACGCGAATGGAAGCCGCGTCTTTTTCCGAATACTCTCTGTCCGGGGTCTCCCACTGATGCTGCACTAGCAGGTTGGCAAACCGTAGGTCGTTGTGAATCAGGCAACAGGGTGTGTAGAGGGGGGTGAGCTGGGCGATCGCCTGCTGCAAGCTATCATACCGTTGCAGTAGTTCGTAGAATTTGAGGCCATCCTCTGTCAATTCTCCAAAGATTTCTGGCGTGACCTGCCCGAGGCTTTGGATGAAGTCAGGGCGCTCTCTGCTTCGTCGAGTTGACGGGCGATCGCTCC
>JBCBSL010000148.1:0-12490 GCA_039819145.1 Cyanobacteria bacterium J06638_22 | reverse complement strand
AAGCTACTAGAAACCAGCACGACTGTATTAATCGCAGGCTCACGAATTTCTAGCCCTGTGACACCGGGAGGTAGCCAGTCTAATGCCGTCGTTTTGTAGACAATATATCCAGCAAAAAAGCTCAGGAAAATAACGCTTTCTGACAGCAGAAACACGATGAAGCCAAACATACTATTGCCTGCTTCGTCATGGTGATGATCGGCTGCCAAAGGCAGGTCTGACATCACTTCGGAGGAAATCTGTGCATCCGACGATGCATTTACTTCAGCGGGATTCATGGGCAACCTCCAACTTATCCGCGTTAGCCACCAGTGGCTCTGATTTACCGTAGCCATAGGGTTCTGCTACAACGATCGGTAGTTCTTCAAAGTTCTCAGGCGTGGGCGGCGATGAGACTAGCCATTCCAATCCGATCGCCCGCCAGGGATTTTTGTCTGCTTTTTCGCCCTGTACCCAAGAGCCAATCATATTCAAAATAAATGGCAAGGTAGACATGCCCAACAGGAACGCGCCGATACTCGCCACTACATTCCAAAAGGCAAATTCTGGGTCATAGGACGCAACCCGGCGGGGCATTCCCTGCAACCCCAACGGATGCATCGGCAGGAAGTTGAGGTTTGTCCCGAGCAACGTCAATGCAAAATGCAGCTTGCCCAAGCCTTCCGAATACATGCGCCCTGTCATTTTGGGGAACCAATGGTAGAACGCCGCATACATCCCCATGACTACCGCACCGTAGATCACATAGTGAAAGTGCCCCACAACAAAGTAGGTATTGTTGACATGGATGTCGAAGGGTGCAGACGCCAGCATAATGCCTGTTACGCCCGCAAACACGAACATGGTCAGTCCGCCGAGGGCAAATAGCATTGGAGTCGTGAGCCGGAGTTTGCCCCCCCAAATTGTGGCCACCCAGGCAAACACCTTGATGCCAGTCGGCACCGAAATCAACATCGTCGTTGCCATAAAGACCATCCGCATCCAACCCGGCGTCCCACTGGCAAACATGTGATGCACCCAGACGATGCCGCTCAGCCCTGTGATGATGAGGGAGGAAACCGCGACAACTTTGTAGCCGAAAAGTGGCTTACGTGCATAGACGGGAAAAATTTCTGAAAAAATGCCAAAAATCGGCAGGATGATTACATACACCGCTGGGTGGGAGTAGAACCAGAACAGGTGCTGGAACAAGACAGGATCGCCGCCCTTGGCTGGATCAAAAAAGCTCGTGCCGACGGTGATATCGAGCAATAGCATAACCGCTCCAGCCGTCAAGGCCGGCAACCCAAAGAGCTGAATAATCTGAGCTGCAAACACCGTCCAGACAAAGGCAGGCATCCGAAACCAGGTCATGCCAGGGGCGCGCATCCGCACGATGGTCGTGACAAAATTGATGGCTCCCATAATCGACGACACGCCGGAGATCGCCACAGCCAGAATCCAGAGCACCTGACCATTGATGAAGTTCCCCGTCGGGTTCTGGAGACTTACAGGTGGATAGGCCCACCAACCCGATTGCGAAGGGCCACCGGGAACCAGAAAACTGGCCATCAGAATCACGCCAAACACAGGCACCATCCAAAATGCTGCCGCATTGAGGCGTGGAAATGCCATATCTTTCGCCCCAATCATCAGGGGTACGAGATAGTTTGATAGGCCTACCAGGGAAGGAAACGTCCACAGAAAAAGCATGACCGTCCCATGCATGGTGAACATGGCGTTGTAAACGGTGCGATCGAGTAGATCGGCTTCGGGCGTAATCAATTCTCCTCGAATGATCATGGCAAAGACGCCACCGACCAAGAAAAAGAAGAAGGACGTAACAAGATACTGAATGCCAATCACTTTGTGATCGGTGCTGAAGCTAAAGAAGCGCTTCCAATTATTCGGTGCGCCGGGAAGGGGTTGCTCCACCTGAGCCGTTGCATCAACCGAAAGATTTGTCATGGGTTACTCGCTTGAGAACTGGGGTAATTGACTGGGGTAATTGACAACAGGGGGCGGAGCCGGCTCAACCGATTTCCAGCCTGTACTAATAAAGTTGTGTGCCCGTTGGTGTTCGTCAAATGCTTGGTTGTAGGCTGTGACGGGGGGCTGGGTTGCGGTGGTGGAAAGCCACTGCTGATAATCCTCTGGCGACTCTACAACAACATCGGCTTGCATCGCCGCAAAATAGGTGCCGCTGTATTGCGAATCTCGCAGTCGATAGCGCCCTTCCCGAATCGGCGTGAATTCAAAATCAATCACCTGACCCGGAATAACATCTTGCTTGACGCGAAAGGCTGGCACAAAGAATCCATGTAGGACATCTTCGGAATGAAGCGCTAGCCGAATGCGTTGATTGTTTGGTACATGCAACTCGGTGCTCGTGATATTGAGCTGCGGGTAACGGAACTCCCACACCCATTGACGAGCATAAACATCAATCTGCTCTACAGGCTCTGGCTCAGAAATCGCGTCTGTGTCCTCGATCAATGAGACGGCTTCTGCGGTTGCCATACCCATATGGACATGTTCCATCGACCCTAGAATCGACATTTGGTCATAGGTTCGATAGCTGTAGCCCGCAATCCAAATCACCAATACGAGAGGAATGGCCGTCCAAACAACTTCGAGGGTGACATTGCCTTCAATGTGCGGCCCATCACTGGCGTCATATTTTCCAGCGCGCTGAAACAACGCAGAATAGGTCAGCGCTCCCAAAACCCCCAGAAAAATGAAGGCTCCGATCGTCACCATGAAGCTAAATAGCTGGTCAACCAATATCGATTCTGCGGACGCTTGGGGAGGAAGCCAGGAATAAGCCTGTTGCCCGACCCAAAAACTGACGAGAGCTAGGGCGATCGCCACTAGTCCTAACGTAAACACCGTGCGACTATTCATACGTCCCATCATTTCAACAGCAAATTTGGATTTTCACCCATCTGCAATAGGCGGTCGGCGCTGATATGAACACCAAACTCTGCCGCCAATTGCGCGCCCAATGTCCCGTGAACAAACATCAAGGCGAAGATGCCTAGACCCGCCAGCACATAACTCCACTGCACTTGCTGGGATCGATCTTTGCGCCAAAGGAACCGCTGAAATCCACGCCAGATTGCCATTCCCACAATAAACAGCAGCAACGCCACACCACCGACCCCGTGCCAGAGTAAGGTTTCCATCGCTTGCAAGCCCCAGGCACTTTCGACATCCGCTGGGGGGGTCGCCAGCAATATTTCATAGAAACCGGTTGCGACGGTGAAGAAAGTAATCACGGCTGCCGCCACAATGTTGTACCAGCCCACATCAAAAAAGCTGGATCGCGTAGCGGGAATCGCCAGAAACTTGAAGACCGGTTTCTCTAAGGGAAACAATACGCCGACGATATCAAAGGCGATCGCAACAATGAATAAGCCTAAGGTTAAATGCACCAAATTGGGATGAATGGGAACGGCATAGGGCAATCCGTTGACGCCGAGTTGTTCACTAACCTGATCGATCAAATCCAGATTCATCGCAGAATCCCCTCTCTTATTGCTTCCACTACTGGCACCGTATGCAGCCCATAAACCCAGACTAAGAGGTCTCCCAGATACGTTTGAAAACCAACCAGTCCTAACAGCAGAACGCCGACTCCCAGAAACGGGATGGGCAATGACTTTGGATTACGGGAGCGTAGCACGTAGCGCCAAGCCGTAATGGCTGCAATGATGCCAGAAAGGGACCAGCCTAAGATTGTGTGCAAATTTAAGGTGGTTTCTGCCACTGGGTAAGGTCCGGCTAAACCGGCCTCAACTTGCCCAAAGACAACGGCGATAAAGATAGAGATAGTTGCGAAGAAAAAATTCCACCAACTCACCTCATAAAATCGTGCATTACGAGTGAAGTAGCCCAAGATATCGCAGAATACTGCGAACAAAACCATTGCAATCACAAAATGCACAACAATCGGGTGAATTGTATCGGGATACGGCAAATTGTGATCATTAAGCGGGGGAAGGTAATCGAACATGATTTAAACTAAGAATCAAAAGGCTCTACTAAAATAAAAAGCAAAAGTTTGTGCGGATCATTGAAAGCAATTCGATAAAGATCGCGAAGTTCAGAGCGGCAAGAATCAAAATTATAAGAATCCACTCTCCCTCCGCGCTTTCCGTTTTTGCCATAGTTCTTTCTGTCTTGCTTTTTTGTAGTCAGGCTAACAGTCGAAAAAACTCTATGATCCTCAAAGCCATTAACATTCGACTTAGAGGACTACGAGCGCTATTTTCTGAACGTTAACTCTTTCGTCAGTCTACGCAGTAAAATCCCCTTTATACGGTGCTTTTTAGAAACTTTTAAGGCTTAATTTTCTGTTTGGACGTATGACAGCTTGTCTTAGATGCTTTCAGCAATCTATCCTTTAAAGATCACAAAATAATTCCTACTCCAAGGTATCGCTTGTGACATATAAAGGGGTGAAATTTTGCATCATTTATCTCATGACTTTCTTAAAAAAGTCGGTAATTCTCAACGGGTACTATTATTTCAGGGTGGAACCTGTGCCTATGTCTACTAATTTAGCAGGGGAAATCCATCCTGGCCTCAGCCATCAAGTACTTGAGGTAGACTTTGTTTTTGGAACTTCATCGGTGTTGTGAGCAACACACTTAGCTTGCCAGGGGTAAGCTTCGCTACTTTTGCCCTCAGCTTGGTTGAGACCGGTAATATGCAAGGGAACTGGAAACGGTGACTGAGTCTTCCCAGAGCAATCCGACGTTTATTTTTCCGCAGGCTCCGCTTCTGGCGAGCGATCGCGCTGACTGGAAGAACATTCACTTTGCCCACTTTCGCCAGCCGCCTTGTCAAATTCCGGAGCACTACCCATCGCAGCATGTCATTTGCATGAATGTTGGCAAAACGGTGAAGCTGAAGCAATCCATTGACGGGCGTTGTGAGATTGCTGACTCCGTACCTGGGGATTTGGCTATTTATCCAGCCTATCTCAGTCAAACCTTCGCTTGGGATGAAGAGGTTGAGTTTTTCAATATCATTTTAGACCCTTCATTCCTCACCCACGTTGGGTATGAACTGTTTGGGCGCGATCGCCTTGAGCTTATCCCCAACGCTATAATCTCCAGCGATCCACTCATTCAGCAAATCTGCTTTGCATTAAAACGATCTCTGGAAATCGATGGAGAAAATAGCAGTCTTTATGCTGATTCAATGGCGCAAGCACTCGTCGTTCATCTCCTATCGCGATATTCAACCCATTCACCTCAAATAAAAATTAGCCCAGGCGGATTAACACAACAGCAACAGCATCAACTATTTGAATATATCCAAACGAATTTGGATAGAAAGATTAGCCTATCTGAGCTAGCCGAAATTGTGCAATTGAGCCCATGCCATTTTTCTCATCTGTTCAAGGGTTCAACGGGTATTTCACCCCATCAATATCTCATTCGTTGCCGTATTGAACGTGCCAAACACCTATTGATGCTGAACAATGCATCGATTGCATCCGTCGCTCAAACCGTTGGCTTTGCTAGCCAAGGGCATTTCACCTACCACTTCAAACGACTGGTGGGCATGACACCCAAAGTGTTTTGGCGGCGATCGCAAGAACATTGAAAAAGATCGCAAGAACCTTGAAGAAACGGGCTTTGGAGTTGCTTGATACTGAATGCGTCATCGGATTCCAGGAGTTTTTTATGAAACGTATTCTCCATATTGACGCCAGTTACAGCGCTGAACATTCGGTATCACGGGTTCTATCCAAAGCATTTATTAACGCCTATCAAACGCTTCACCCCGAAGACAAGATACTCTATCGAGATCTGGGACACTTCCCTGTTCCTTACATTAATGAAACCTGGATTGCAGCGATTCATTCACCCCCTGAAACCCATACGCCAGAGATGATTGAAGCATTAAAGGAATCCGAGCCATTGCTCGAAGAGTTTCTGTCCGTTGATAGTTATGTCTTTGGGGTTCCCATGTATGGCTTTACCATCCCGGCTGCGCTCAAAGCCTATATTGAACACTTGATTCGAATCGGACGCACCTATGCCGTCGATGAAAATGGCGTACAAGGATTGGTGCATGGGAAAAAGGCTCTATTTGTGACAAGTCGTGGCGGCAACTATCCTCCGGGTTCTCCCTTTGGCGAAGATCATCAAGAGCCCTATCTACGAACTATTTTTTGGTCCTTCGGGATTACGGATGTCCAGTTTGTGAATGCCAGCAATCTTGTTTTGGGCGATCGCGAACAGTCGATTGCGACGGCTCAGACAAAGCTTCAAACACTAGCTGCCCAATGGTAGTCAATGAGTTTCTAGTCAATGCCATTGGCAACAGATGTTGCAAGCCCTACGCTGCGGGGCTTGCAATAATTGATTGGGTTGTACCTAAGCGCGTAGCATTATAGTGTGCAGATATGGAAAACGTTTTGATTGTTACGGGTGGCAGTCGTGGCATTGGTGCTGCCACAGCTCGCCTTGCAGCCCAGAGAGGGTATGCCGTTTGCATCAACTACCTGCGGAACCAAGAGGCGGCTGAACGGGTAATGCATTCAATCAAGCAGGATGGTGGCAAAGCCATTACCGTTGCCGCGGATGTGGCCTCTGAGCAGGATGTGATTCACCTCTTTGAGACAGTGGATCAACAACTTGGGCGGGTCACTGCGTTAGTGAATAATGCTGGCGTTTTAGAACAGCAAATGCGGGTGGAAGACATGGATGCTGCGCGGCTCAATCGTGTTTTTGCCGCGAATATTACGGGTAGCTTTCTCTGTGCCCGAGAAGCGATCAAACGCATGTCGACGACGCGAGGGGGAACTGGAGGGGCGATCGTCAATGTGTCATCGGTGGCATCGCGCTTGGGCTCTCCCGGTGAATATGTAGACTATGCCGCTTCGAAGGGAGCCATCGATACGATGACGATCGGTCTTGCCAAAGAAGTGGCTGAGGGCGGAATTCGTGTGAACGCGGTGCGTCCAGGCTTTATCTACACCGATATTCATGCTACTGGTGGCGAGCCCAATCGGGTCGAGCGCGTCAAAGCGTTTGTTCCCATGAAGCGGGGAGGGCAGGCTGAGGAAGTAGCCAATGCAATTTTATGGTTACTCTCAGATGGAGCGTCTTATATTACAGGAGCCCTGATTGATATTGCCGGGGGCCGATAGATGCCGCTTTTTCATAAGGCTTATGCTGTGATCAATTTCTAGAGTTGCATGATGAATATTGGAATTTACATCTACGACCAAGCGGAAGTTCTCGACTTCTCGGGGCCGTTTGAAGTCTTTTCTACCGCCTCCAGAGTTTGTACTGACGGAACTCCATTCACACCGTTTTTAGTTAGCCAAACAGGGGATATCGTTACGGCCCGAGGTGGTTATAGAGTCGTTCCACATTACGGATTTGACAATCATCCTTCAATTGATGTGCCGATTGTCGTTGGGGGTGTCCATATGGCAGAAATGCTCAAGCCTCCCGTCATTGCCTGGATCAAAGAACAGGCGAAAACTGCGCAGTTGATGACCTCTATTTGTACGGGAGCGTTTCTACTTGCTGCCGCTGAAGTTATCACGACAGAACCCGTAACCACCCATTGGGAAGACATCCCCGATCTCCGCCAGCAATACCCCAAACTAGAGGTGCGCGAAGGTACCCGCTGGGTGGATGCCGAAAGGGTTGTGACTTCTGGTGGCATCTCAGCGGGTATTGATATGAGTTTGTATTTGGTGAGTAAATTGCACAGTCAGAGATTGGCTGAAAAAACGGCCAAACAAATGGCATTTGACTGGACAGGACTGTAGCGATCGCCATCCTACCTTCCATTCTGCATCCCTTATCCAGCCACAACGATTTGAGAAGGAGCTGTGCCGATGACCTTCGACCAAGCAGAGTTTGAGGTGCGTTGTGAGTGGGGGCAGCAAGGGGTTTTGCAACTGGCTCCCATCAGTGATGTCGTTGTCATCATCGATGTCCTTTCCTTTTCAACCTGCATCGATATTGCCACCAGCCGAGGGGCGATCGTTTTTCCCTATCCGTGGAGAGACGGCTCAGTCAACGCCTTCGCTCAATCGGTGGGGGCCGAGATTGCCGAAAAGCGAGGGGGTAGCGGTTATTCACTATCTCCTGTCTCATTGCTTGAGATCGAGGCTGGAACACGCTTAGTGTTGCCCTCTCCCAACGGCTCAACTCTGAGCTTGGCCACAGGAAGCATTCCAACTCTAGCTGGATGCTTGAGGAATAGTAGAGCTGTTGCTAAGACTGCCATGGGCTACGGAAAACGCATCGCTGTCATTCCAGCCGGGGAAAAGTGGCCAGATGGTCGTCTTCGTCCTTCGTTTGAAGATTTTGTTGGTGCAGGCGCAGTGATGAGTCATTTAGACGGTCGATTGTCTCCCGAAGCCCAGGCCGCGATCGCCGCCTATCAAGGTGTCCGGCCATCTCTAAAACACTTACTCAAGCAATGTGGCTCTGGCAAAGAGCTGATTGAGCGAGGGTTTAAGCAAGATGTGGATTTGGCTTCAGACATGGATGTCAGCGATTGCATTCCCGTTTTGGTAAATGGTGCTTACATCAACCATGCTGATCAAAAACTTGGATAAGGTCGCTTTATCTGATCATTGAAAGCTATACCGCTGCACCGTTAGACGAGGTTAGCTTTGCCTGGATCGATAGGTGAGCCACCATCTCAGCACGGGATGAAACCTCTAGTTTGCGGAACATCCGCTTCAGAGCCTGTTTGACGGAATTCTCCGTAATCCATAGTGCGGTTCCAATCTCGGCATTGGTGAGTCCCTGGGCCACTAGCTCGGCAATCTCTGCTTCGCGAGGGGTGAGGCGATCGCAATTAAGCTCAAGGGTCGCTGGCTTCGAACGCAGCACCGTCAGTCGTGAAGAAAGATGGAGACACAGTGCATTCAAATCGGCCACATTGTCGCCATTGAACGCCGAATCATCTCGATGGCGCGTAACACCAGCGCTACCGACAAGCTGACCATTGCTAATGAGCGGGCCTACCATGACATGCCCGTGATCCTTGCGTGGACAAATCGTTTTCCATACTCCCGGCGGCAAAATTACTTCGTCATGGACAGCCGCATGACGGTGAACCAGATAGCGCAAAACAGGATTATGGTCTAGCGACAGCGCGCGCTTGATGATGGCTGGCGTTTGTTCATCGATGACGGGGAGTTGATCTAGAAAGAAGAGGCTCCAGCGTCTTGCTGCAAAATATTGACCGACATCTGACATGATCGGTTGCTTCAGTTCTTGTTCGTCCTGCGCTTGGGCGATCGCCTGAAATAGATCTTGTAGAGGAGGTTTCATGAGCTTTGCCATGGGGACTGACCGATTGCAACTAGAGCAAAGTGTACTCGATCGAGGTCTATACGGAGAAAGGCCGTCAACTTTAATCTAACGTCAACTGAGTTGAACGGGAAGAAACCCAATTAACTCCGCTTTCTCCTCTCACAAATCATGCATATGACATCAAATCCCTCAGATTCGACGACAAACCAAATCCCAAATAGTACGCAATCTCCGCATTGGGCTGTCATAGGTTTTTGCGTCGTTGCCATCCTTTTCAATCTCTGCCTCGTTGCCCAATTACTTACAGTTGGATTCGCTCACTTCTATAACCCTGCATGGTGGAACATTCACGTTCATTTCGTGCGGGGATACAGCGGGTTGTCGCTCATTCTCCTGGCATGGGTCTACTGGATTCCGTTTCCTCCGCGAATACGGAAACTAACTGCAAGTCTCGCCGTGCTGTTGGGGCTACAGTTTTTAACAATTCATGCAAAAACATCCCTGCCTTTAGCTATTTTTCATCCCTTGCTTGGGTTCTCACTCTTTACGGCTTCGTCAACCCTCGTGCACCGCGTGTGGCGAACTATATGGCCCAGCAAAGAGAACAAACTCGACACTATTTAGGAGGAACCGATGATGCAGTATGCTCATCCTGAAGTTTTGATTGATACGCAATGGCTTGCCGACCACCTCAATGACACCAATGTTCGTATCGTCGAAGTTGATATGAGTCCGGAACCCTACAAGGATGCGCACATTCCAGGTGCCATCTTTTGGAACATCTTTACGGATTTACTTCGACCAGACCTTCGCATCAACCTGGACGCAACGGCTATAGGAAAACTCCTCTCGCGCTCAGGTATCACCAAGGAAACAACAGTTGTTGCCTATGGCAGCCATCCCGGAACCGGAGCTTGGATTTTCTGGCTATTGAAATTGTTTGGCCACTCGGATATCCGTGTTCTGAACGGTGGACATCGTAAGTGGATGATCGAAGGTCGTCCAGTCGTTGCAGAGCTATCGAATTTCGCTCCAACCGAATACCAGGCAAAGCCCCTTGAGACTGCTCTGCGAGTGCTGCACAAAGACGTTCAAGACGCCATCGATCACCCTGGGCAAGTATTGTTGGATGTTCGTACCCTTCAGGAATACCAAGGCGAACGCTTTTTGGATAAACCGCCAGAAGGTGCAGAACGGGCTGGGCATATTCCAGGAGCCATACATATCGAACATCTCCTCACCCTAAACGACGATGGAACGTTCAAGTCATTTGATGAACTACAAACGCTCTACCATAGCAAAGGCGTTACGCCAGATAAGGACGTGTTTCCCTACTGTGCAATCGGTGGACGATCGGCCTATGCCTGGTTTGTCTTGAAATATCTACTGGGCTATCCTAACGTGCGAAACTATGATGGTTCGTGGAACGAGTGGAGCCGCTTGCCCGACGTACCCATCGAGAAGTAGCTCGATGTGCGATCGCCAGATTACACCGTCTGCCAGTCAATGAGCATCCTCGCTAAGCTGAAGTAGATACGGACTTTGTACAGTGAAGCTAGGGTCGTTTGCTGCGCTACTTGCTATTGGGAGCAATGACTAGGATACCAACGTCTGGAACCTAAGTTGTTGGAAAGGAGCAGTCTCTTATGAAGCTTTTGGTGTTAGGTGGGACGCGATTTTTGGGTCATCACTTGGTGACCGCAGCTCTTGCTCATAACCATGACGTAACTCTTTTCCATCGCGGGCAACATCCAGCAGTCGAACGACCAAACGTTGAGACGATTTACGGCGATCGCCACTATGACTTGGAACGCCTTCAAAATCAGACATGGGATGCTGTTATTGATACCTGTGGCTCTTTGCCCCATGCAGTGAAAGCATCAGCAGAAGCTTTGGCCAATTCGGTCGAACGCTATGTGTATATTTCCAGCATTTCTGCTTATGCCAATCTGTCTGTTGCAGGTGTGGATGAAACGTCACCCCTCGAAACTTTAACCGAGGAGCAATTACAGGTCGTCAACGCAACGACCACCGTAGAGCAACTTTCCACAGCTACCTATGGCGAGTTATACGGTGGCTTGAAAGCGTTATGTGAACAAGCCGTTGAAGAAACCCTGCCAGAGCGATCGCTCATCCTGCGCCCTGGGCTAATTGTAGGGTCAGCAGATTACACCGATCGCTTTACTTACTGGGTGGCACGGGTAGCCCGTGGTGGAGACGTTTTAGCACCGGGAAATCCTAACCGATCCATCCAGTTTATCGATGCTCGTGATTTGGCGGGGTGGATTATCCAACGTGTTGAGGCCAAGGCAACAGGCATCTACAATGCCAGCGGAGTCCCAGACCAGTTGATGATGCAGCACTTCCTGGAGCAGTGCAAGGACACTAGCAGAAGCGATGCCAATTTCATATGGGTGAGCGATGAGTTTCTGATGCAAAAGCAGGTAACTCCATGGAGCGAATTACCGCTCTGGATACCTGATGCCATGCAAGAGGCCGCAGATTTGCTTTCCATCAACTGTGATAAAGCCTTGGATGCGGGGTTAAAATTTCGACCTATCGCTCAGACAATTCAAGCTGTTTTAAGTTGGTCCCAAACGCATCGTGCTCAAGGGACATTAAACGCTGGTTTGGCTCCCGACAAAGAGCATGACTTACTGCGTCAGTGGCAAGAAACTGAATAACACACCACACCTGCCGTGCAGACTCTTCACTACAATCACTTTTGTGGGGCGAAAAAAGGATAGCGAAATGCCTTGGAAACTTGATCAGTCTGTGAAAACCAGTGCGGGAACTGTTGCAGCAGGGAGTGTTGGGGAAGGAGTGGATCTCGTGCTTGCCCATGGGTGGCCCTGGTCTTCATTCTCATGGCATCGGGTTATACCAGAGCTTTCGAAGTATTTCCGGGTTCATTGGTATGACATGCCTGGGTATGGTCAATCCGACAAAAGCAATGAGCAGCGCACCGCCCTTGATGTGCAAGGGCAAGTCTTTGCTGAGATGATCGAGCATTGGAAACTACAGCAGCCCCTCGTTGTTGCCCATGATTTTGGTGGTGCGACAACGCTCAGAGCTCATCTGCTGCACCAATGCGACTTTGAACGCTACGTTCTGATGAATGTCGTCGCAATGCGTCCGTGGGGTTCGGTGTTGTTCGACCATGTGGGTCGCCATGTGGATGCAGCCAACGAAACGCCTCCACATGG
>JBCBSL010000147.1:0-12495 GCA_039819145.1 Cyanobacteria bacterium J06638_22 | reverse complement strand
TTTTGAAAGCCGCGCAGTGCGCGGCTTTCAAAAAATGATCTGTAGCGGGTTCTTAGCGAATTGGTATTAGAAGGCTACAGATGCGCTCAAAGCCCCTCGCCCGCTTTGGGTGAGGGGTTTTGGGTGAGGGGAAAAAGGTTTGTCAGTCAATCAGCAGGTAAAACCCTAATCATTTTTTGAAAGTGCTGCGCAGCGCTTTCAAAAAATGATTAGGGTTTAGGTTCTGTGAGGAAGAACGCCTTACGCTTGCTCGATCGCCTCAATCGTTAGCGCATGCTCCAGCTCACTGGTTGCGCCGATGCCGGTGTTCAGCGTGCCAGAAACCGGGGCGGCAACGCGGGAATTGGGAGCAGCGACGAGGGTGATGTAGCGATCGCCCACGGCCAAGCCTTGAGTTGGGTCGTACCCGCGCCAGCCCGCCCCCGGCAAATACACCTCGGCCCAGGCATGGAGGTGGCGTTCTTCCCAATCGGGGTCGCCTTCGTGGTAGCCACTGACAAAGCGAGCGGCCAGTCCCATGGCGCGGCACACCTCCATAAACAGCACTGTCATATCGCGGCAAGAAGCTGTTTTGGTTTGCCAGGTGACGCCGGGGGGAAAGGGCTCTCCGGTTTCGCGGACGATGTGCTTGCAGGTGGTGAAAATGCGTTGGTTCAGTTCCCAGAGGAAGGCGATCGGGTTGCCCGCCGTGTCTTGCCAGAGTTCCTGCGCCAACTGAATGGCGATCGGGTCGAGGCCAGGAAAGTTACTGCCCCATCCACCGAGGTAGGGCTGGAGCTGGGCTAGCAGCGTCGCGGGATAGTTGAACGGCAGTTGGGCAGCCCAGGGTTCGATCAAAAAGTCGAAGGGATTCGTCCGATAGGTATCGACCGTAAACGAGGTTTGGATTCGGAAAGTTTGCAGGGGATGGTCAGAAAACAATAGCCGCAACGCTGCATTGCCATCCAGCTCAATGTTCTCGAACAACTGGTCAGGGGATGGCGTGATGTCTAGGGAAAAGGAGACGAGGCGTTGGGCGATATCGCTGCGGGGTTGCAGGCGCAGAAGGTGCGGAGCAAGGGTAACCGGGCGATCGTAGCGATAGGTCGTGGTGTGAACAACAGAGTAACGCACGGCAAAACAACTTCTGAGAAACAACGTTTCTGCCTATTTTTCTGGGGTGGTGGATGATATACATCCACCACCCCATTGGAGACTCATGAAGGGAGAGACAGAACCCCGCTTGACCGCACTGCCAGCCTCGGCGGACTACACGGTTTCGTAGGTGATGAAGGTCTCATAGATTCTATTCCCTACCGTGTTCAATGCACTCTGGGTCTGATCCAGAAATTCGTGCAAACCCTGCTGAACGATTTCCTCGACGGTGGTGAATTCCATTTCGGCACGCACCTTTCCCATGGCGCGTTCGGCCGAGTTGCTCCAGGTGCCCAAGCTATTGCCCGTGATGTGGTAAAGCGATCGCTCCGCCTGCAACAAGCAAAACTGCACCGAACGCGGAAACTCCCGATCTAACACCAAAAACTTCACCACCCCTTCGGGATAGATGCGGTGCTCCCGCTTGCGATACATCTCGTAGCCACTGGCCGATCGGAGTAACGCAATCCATTGCAGCTCATCTAGCGGACTGCCCACATCCTTGACCGACGGCAACAGGATAAAGTACTTCACATCCAAAATCCGCGCGGTTTTGTCGGCTCGCTCCAACATGCGACCAATTTGCCCAAAATGCCAGCCTTCGCTGTGGGACATGGTGGAATCCATCAGCCCCGCAAACAAATGGCTCGACATTTTGATTTGAGAAAACAGCTCCGAAAATTCCGACACGGGTTGCTGCGACGCATCTTTCACCAAAAAGTAAAAGTCATTAACCTGCTCCCACATTTCCGAGGAAATGATTTCGCGCACCGTCCGGGCATTTTCTCGAGCCGCACGCAGACAGGAAATGATGGAGTTGGGATACTCCGTATCAAAGGTAAGGAACTGGATCACATTGTCCGCGTTCGCCTCACCATAGCGTTCTTGAAAGACGCTGTAATCCCCCGTTGTGAAGATCAGGGGCTTCCATTGTTGCTGAAATCCAACAGGCAAATCCAACAACAAATTTAAGTTGACATCCACAAATCGCGCAATATTTTCCGCTCGTTCAACATAGCGGGTGAGCCAGTAAATTGAATCCGCAACACGACTGAGCATAGGACTGTTTTCGTTCGAATGAATGGATCGTTAACGTTGGAAATTGAGGAAGCGATTGAAGCCAGTTTTCTAAGATGGTCGCTTTTCTAAGATGGTCGTTTGAGCCGTAGCAGTCTGCCGAATACATTTGAGAGGGTTGCGGTCGAGAGCCCCAGCATCAAAATGCCGCTGATGGCCTCCATGGCTCCGAGGATACGCCAGGGATGATCCATCACAATATCGCCATAGCCCAATGTCGTGAAGTTCACAGCAGAATGATAAAACGCCTCTTGATAGTCAATGAATTGTCCAAGTTGAATAAAGGCGATCGCCCACATCGCAATTTGCAAAATACAGTTCCCCAAAAGGAAGACTAATGTTGTGATGAGGATCAAAAACCCTCTAAAAATGCTGATATTTTCGGGCGATCGCCCCCTTATTTTGAGTTGACTGGATAACACGCTAATCAAAAACATAATAGAGATTGCCTGAACCGTTTGTCCTAGCAAAAACATGAGGAGAGAAACACTTAAAATGAATGGCAATCTCACGCGTCTGATGCTCCGCAGTTTAAAGAAATCTAGGGTTCAGCATGATGCATCTCCATCTTTTAGCGTGACGTTCCGTTTAGCGTGAAACCGTTCCTCAGACCATTCTTAGAATCCAGTTTTCTGGGGCGACGGCTCGTTCGTGAGCCGATGGTGCCTACGTCGGATCCTGCGCCATGACCCAGGTATCTTTGCCCCCGCCCCCTTGGGAAGAGTTTACGACTAGGGAACCTTTGCGCAGCGCCACACGGGTAAAGCCACCGGGACTCACGTGGATCGTATCGCCGTACAGAATGTAGGGTCGGAGATCCACATGACACCCTTCGACACAATCGCCCATCAAAGACGGCATCCGAGAGAGGGTCAGCGTTGGCTGAGCAATATAGTTACGGGGATTTTCCACAATCCGCTCGGCAAACAGCTCCCGATCTTCTGGGGTCGCATGGGGCCCAATCAACATGCCATAGCCCCCAGATTCATTCGCCGACTTCACCACCAACGTGTCCAAATTGGCTAACACATGCTCCTTATCCTTTTCCTGCCAGCACAGGTAGGTGGGCACATTGGGGATAATTTGGTCTTCGTCCAGGTAATAGCGAATCATTTGGGGCACATAGGCATAGATCACCTTGTCGTCTGCCACCCCAGAACCCGGTGCATTGGCCAGGGCAACTCGCCCCTGCCGATAAACATCCATAATGCCAGGAATGCCCAGGAGAGAATCGGAGCGAAACGCTTGCGGGTCAAGGAAATCGTCATCAATCCGCCGATAGATCACATCCAAGCGCTGCAATCCCTTCGTCGTCCGCATTTGCAAAAAGCCATCGACAACCACCAGGTCGCTGCCTTGCACCAACTCCACCCCCATCTGCTGAGCCAGAAAGGAATGCTCGAAATAGGCGGAGTTGTAGACACCGGGGGTGAGCACGGCCACAACCGGGTCGGGTAACCCTTCGGGTGCCAGGTTGAGCAAGGTATCGAGCAAATTGCTGGGATAGTCATCGACGGGCAGGATATCCATCTGGTTGAAAATCTTGGGGAAGGTGGATTTCATCACCCGCCGATTTTCCAGCACGTAGGATACTCCGGACGGACAGCGCAGGTTATCCTCCAGCACGTACCACTGCCCATCGCGATCGCGCACCAAATCCGTTCCCGTGATATGGCACCAAATCCCCTTCGGTGGCTTTAGCTCCATGCAAGGCGGCAAAAAGCCCTTAGACGACTTCACCACATCCAGGGGAATCACCCCATCTTTGAGGATCTTTTGCTCACTATAAATGTCGTCGAGGAACAAGTTGAGTGCCTGAATCCGCTGCTTCAAGCCGCGCTCCAGCCAATCCCAATCTGCTGCCGAAACAAGCCGGGGAATTACATCAAACGGCAGAATCCGCTCGGTTCCCTGGTTGTCGCTGTAGACGTTGAACGTGGCTCCCAGCTTGAATAGCATCTGCTGGGCAATCTGCTGCCGCTGTTGCAAATCCTCTAGCGACAGTTGGCACAGGCGCTCAATCAATGTTTTTGCTTGTGGGCGGGGCTGGCCACACTCCACGAACAACTCATCGTAGAAATCCCCTGGGTCATAGTCCTGAAATTGCACGGCTAGTTTCACTCATCAAGGTTCGGTTGCTCCACTATCTGCAATCGCGATCGCCAAAACGGTTACAAGGGCTACCATTGGCGTGTATGCAACAGCAGAGAAGAATGGCAAGCATAATACCAGGGGATATTTAAATGTCCAACGGTCGTTAAGAAAGGATTCGGGTTTGTAGCAAGCCATTATGGGCTAGCCCGAATGGGTGAGGGTAAATGAAGGGGCGATCGTCTATTTGGTGGAGTACCTGGGTTTTTCTCCGAGATAGGATGAAGGTAGGGCTCAGGTGTAACTAGCGTAAACCTGGCTAAATTCGTTGGTGTTGTGGGGTCGATGCAACCACAACCGCAGCAAAATGCATGAGCCCAAAAGGATAGACACCCTTAGCACATTATCAATTTGGATATTTTTATGTTGACTCTTTTTGTGTATGGAGTCAGTTTTGGACAGACGAGCCTGGATGCAGGTTTGTCTGCTTCACAACGCTCCTCCCGCCGTTCACCTCGCGTGAAGCTACCGTCCGACCCCGTGAAAGAACATATGAAAGATTTGCCTAAACGACCTGAGGAACGATAATCGACAGGTTCAAATCCACCCAACGGCCAATTTGCTCTTGAAGCTTGTTTTGAATGGGCTATTGGTTGCTTGGCATTTAGCGCCCTGCATCTCTAAACAGGAGCAGCGCCCTGCAACAGTCAGGGCGCTGCTCTTTATCTATTGAACAACGCAAAAAGTTCGGCAGGACTTATGCAGAGATAGCGTCATCCTGAATGCGATCGCCGATGTTGTGGCCGCGTCACGACCACAACATCAACAACACGCATAAATCTTGTTTGATCAGGTTTCGACGAATTCGGGTTCAGAGATCAGTCGCTCAAAGCGGGTTTGAGCAAGCTTAACCTGATCGGGCGTCATGATTCGTGGCTCAGACGGCTGACTTTGTTCACTGAGCTGTTGCACCGTTCCTCGCAGGCGTCTCGACAACAACACCGCTAGAGCGCGATAGAATCGGCAACCAAAGCCTTCATCACTTTGCAACTTTTCGCTCAATGCGGCTCGCGGGATGGCTAAAACCAATGAATCATCCAGCGTGCGTACCGTTGCGGAGGGCGGATAGGCATCAACAAAGGACATTTCGCCAACGACCTCGCCGCAGGCCAGTCGGGCAATCTGCCGACCTTCCAGCGCCGAAATCGTAACGACCAATGCCCCTTCTAGCAAGACGTAGAGTGTATCAACAGGGCAACCTTCTTCAATGAGCGTTGCCCCCGCATTGACGGGAGTTTTTTTGCCAACTTGGACTAACCAATCGACGTCTCTATCACTCAATTCTCCCAGGATGTACAGGACTTTTTCCATCTGCATGGGTGCTACACCTTTTATTTCTTTGCGTTTATTTCTGAGTGCTACTCCGACGCTCCCCTAATGCGATATCGCGTAATCTCTGAGCAAAACTAAAGATGAGAAATACGCCCTTTGGTTGTTTTAAATCCTCTGTTAACCAAACGTCTCATCCGAATGTCTATCTTTACAAAGTATTTATCAGAACCTTTGGACATTAAATTATATGTGATACAACCCAGGGCAAACCAGAGTTGATCGCACTCTGCGCAACATTTTGAAACAAAGTCTTATGAATCGACCAGCACGTCCTCTAAACCCCCGCCATAAAGATACACAACCTAGGGGAGCGTGCTTGAACAATCTCGGAGCCGATGAGTTATTTGCCCGTGGCACAGAAAAATCAATCGCGTTAAATAGGTTCCAAGAAACGTTCCCAAAAATTAGGGATACCGGAAAACGAATCGCTCAACAGACCATGGCGAACATCTGAGGACGAGAGATGATAGCAAATATCTAAGGACAAGACAAAAAACCAAGAATCCATGCTTTTGACAAGTCGGTAGGTGCAATTAAACATAAACCCCTAAAAATCTGCGCCGCTTGCGCCACCTAAAAGTCAAGGGCGTTGACGGGTTCTAATTTTTCGTCTTGTACGCAGGGCTCTAATACAATGCTTGGGTAAAACCCAAGCGCGTAGCGCTATACAAGGCGGATAGGAAGAAGCTTAGAGGCAAAATTTAGACATTTCCTGACGATTTCCCCGGCGTCTTCGGAAAACCTGCCTTAATATAAGGCTCATATCCCCGTCGCAAGTATTTGTCCGTGCTTGTCATCACTTTTGCCCGCTAAATCTCGCCTGGATTTCGCCTAGATACAGTTCCTGTGCATCTGACTGAATCATCAACTGAGAGGCATTGCCGTGAGTCTACAAACGCTCATTCCAACTCCTGTTCAAAATACGCTGACGCCCAACGAGTTCGATCAATACGTTGTTCATAGCTACGCCCGTTTTCCCATCACGCTCGAGCGGGGGCAAGGATGTCGCGTTTGGGATGCTGAGGGCAAGGAGTACCTGGATTTCGTCGCGGGGATTGCGACCTGCACGCTGGGTCATGCCCATCCGGTCATGGTCGAGGCTGTTAATCAGCAGATCCAAAAGCTGCATCATGTCTCCAATCTCTACTACATCCCCGAGCAAGGGGAACTAGCGAAGTGGTTGGTGCAAAACTCCTGTGCCGATCGCGCGTTCTTTTGCAATTCCGGTGCCGAGGCCAATGAGGCGGCCATCAAGCTGGCGCGGAAGTATGCCCATACGGTGCTGAACATCGAAAACCCCATTATCCTAACGGCGCAGGCCAGCTTCCATGGCCGAACCCTGGCGACGATTACAGCGACAGGCCAACCCAAATATCAGAAGAATTTCAATCCGCTGGTCCCGGGCTTCCACTATGTGCCCTATAACGATCTGGCTGCGATTGAGGAGGCGATCGCCACCCTCGACACGCCCACCCGCCAGGTGGCTGCCATCTTACTCGAAGGCTTGCAGGGAGAAGGGGGCGTCCGTCCGGGCGATCGCGACTACTTCAAGCGCATCCGCGAAATCTGCAACGAAAAAGGCATCCTGCTGATCATGGATGAGGTGCAGGTGGGCATGGGGCGCACCGGCTGCATCTGGGGCTACGAAAACCTGGGCATTGAGCCAGACATCTTCACCTGTGCCAAAGGGCTGGGTGGCGGCATCCCCATCGGGGCGATGCTGTGCAAGTCCTCCTGCGACATCTTTGAACCCGGCGATCATGCCAGCACTTTTGGGGGCAATCCTTTTGTCTGTGGTGTGGCTCTAGCAGTTTGCAAAACCCTAGAGCGCGAACACCTCCGCCTCAATGCTCAGGAACGCGGCGAACAATTGCGCGAAGGCTTGTGGGCGATCGCCGAAGACTTTCCCCATCTGGTCAAAGAAGTGCGGGGATGGGGCTTGATCAGTGGGATGGAACTACTGGCCGACGCCGATCTGACCTCGATAGAAGTGGTGAAGGGAGCGATCGCTGAAGGGGTATTGCTGGTGCCCGCAGGTCCCAAGGTTGTCCGCTTTGTGCCCCCCCTCATCGTTTCAGAAGCCGAAGTCGATATTGCTATCCAAGCAGTGCGTAACGCTGTTACGGCGATCGCGAAAGAAAAAGAGCTACATTCGGCATAGATTCGGATTGGTGCCTTGTGTTGATAGTGCGAACGCGACATGCCCGCACTATCATGGGCTTTCGTTAGATTGAAAGTCGAGGCAAAGAGATTTTCGCTAGTCTTGTGAGATTGTGATACGATTGTAAATCGTGGATTGGGCGGGTCAGTGCCCGAGTGGTTAATGGGGGCGGACTGTAAATCCGCTGGCTATGCCTACGCTGGTTCGAATCCAGCCTGGCCCATCCACGAAAGTTCAGGGTTTCGTGTTTCAGGAAGCAACTTCCGTTGCCCATGTAGCTCAGTGGTAGAGCACACCCTTGGTAAGGGTGAGGTCACGAGTTCAATCCTCGTCATGGGCTTTTGAGTGAATATGCTGATTTAGTCGGTGCAGCGCACCGACTAAATCAGCATATTAGTTGGTTGTAATCACTCCTGCAAAACTTGTGAAGCGGTGAGGTTCAGATTGCCAAACAACGGCGAGAGGACAGGGCGAGCGCCCTCATACAGGGTTTCCTCATACAGCCCTTCCACCCACTCCAATACCGTCACCGTTTGCTGCATTGGGTCAACAATCCAATATTCCCAAATACCCCGCGCTGCATATTCCGAGCGTTTGTAACGATAGTCTCGATTTTCTTGCCCCGGACTGACCACCTCAACCACCAAAAGTGGCGGCGGCATTTCTGGCATCACCGTCGATCGCCGTGCTCCTTGAAAAAGTTGACATAGACCCGATCCTTCAGATCCCAGGGTTCTTTGAGAACCCTGGGATCTGTCAAGAACCCTGGGATCTGAAGGATCGGGTCTGAGAACCCAGCTTGATTCATGGGAACCCTTAGAGCGAGAGCAATCTAAACTGCTAGATTAACCATGCCGAAACGGAAAACAGCTTTCTTACCGGGGCATTATTATCATCTTTACAATCGTGGCAATAATCGCCAAGCCATTTTCTTTGAGCGCGAAAACTATCTGTATTTTCTCCGGCAATTTCGTCGGCACATGGTTGAGCAGACGCTTTACGTCACAGCCTATTGCCTAATGCCCAATCACTACCATTTTCTGGTATGCCTTCGAGAAGCCACCCTGTCTGAAAAGATGGGGTTGTTGTCATTGTCATATACGAAGGCCATTAACAAACGGCTGAACCGATGTGGGTCATTGTTTCAGGGGCCATTTCGAGCAATTCATGTCGATCAAGAAACCTACTTGCTAAACCTATCTCGATATATTCATCTCAATCCCGTAAAGGCAGGTTTGGTCGAGAAGCCTGAAGACTGGGAGTTTTCGAGCTATCAGGAGTATGTGGAGTTGCGGCAGGGTTCGTTGCCGAAGTTTGGAGAGGTACGCAAGCAAGTTGGCAATGCAAAGGAGTATCAAGCGTTTGTTGAGGCAGATAATCAGTTGCAGTCAGCGATGAAGCATCTCATGTTCGACGAGTGAGGTTCAGATCCCAGGGTTCTTAAAGAACCCTGGGATCTGAATAACGCGCTTCGCGCGTAAGGGTAAAGGACAAAAGAGCCAAAGTATAAAGTGCTACAGAGTCCAGGAAGACACGCAGACCACCCGAAAGCCGATGTAGAGGTTACGGCTGAGCGGCGTGTTACGGTCGCGATAGGCAGAGCGGCAAAAGGCCGGATTGTCGTACCAGGAACCGCCCCGCACCAGCCTGTAGCGATCGTCTCCATCCGTTGTCCAGGCACTCCCATCAGTGGGTGCATTGTCGTAGGTGGGATGCCAGTGATCCAGACACCATTCGTAAACATTGCCATGCATATCGGCTAAGCCAAAGGCATTGACCAGCCCAAAGCTGCCAACCTCGGTGGTTTTCTGGCGATAGATTCCAGTTGCCCCGTTGGCGTAGGTGTCGGTGGCGTTGTAGTTTGCCAGTTCTGCCGAGAGGGTGTCGCCAAAATGAAAAGGCGTGGTGGTTCCGGCGCGGCAGGCATATTCCCATTCGGCTTCAGAAGGCAGGCGATAGGTTTTGCCCGTGTGCTGGGAGAGGCGATCGCAAAACTCCACGGCTTCATACCAATCCACGACCTCGACGGGGCGATTGCCGCCTTTGAAGTTAGCCGGGTCGGGGTCAAGCTCTCGGTTGACTTTGGGCAAGGCTGCAACCGCACGCCACTGCGCCTGGGTGATGGGAAACTGGCTCATAAAAAATCCTGGCACCGCTACCCGGTGGTGTTGCTCCACATCCAACCCTTCTATTTCGGGGAAGTTATAGCGATAGTCGTCGCGCCCCTCTTCTTCGAGCGGCGACCCCATCAAAAATTCCCCGGCGGGAATGGCGACCAGATCTAGAGTGAGATCTGGCGTCTCTGGCGTCAACGGCTCTCGCCAAACGGAAATCGATTTGACCTCCGTACTCTCCGCTTCCCCGTGCAGTTTCACCATCAACATCGGCACCGCTTCTCCGCTGGGGGCACCGATCAGGCTGAGGGCGCGAGATGTCCCCTGGCGCAGGGGCAGGGGTTGCTCTTTGTCGTTCAAAATTTCCAGCAGTTCGGCGGTTCCCTGTCCCATCCTGCCGAGGGCTTCGGCCACGGCACGACGCACAGCCAAATCCTCATGGGAGTTCGTCAGCACGGTCAATAGAGACTCCTGACCCACGCCCAGTTTGCCCAGGGCGGTGGCGGCAGCCTGGCGGGCCACCGATTCCTGGCTAGGGTTTTCTAGCATCCCAATGAGGTTGGGTTGAGCCATTCTGGCGGCGGTGCCCCAGTTGCCCAAATCTTCGGCGGCGCTGAGGCGATATTTCAGCTCGGGGGCAGAGAGTTCCGAAATGAGGCGGCGAATGCGGCGGTTTTCCTGCTCTTGTCGCAGCTTTTCCGGATCGATGTTGACCTTGCGGGCGAGGCGATCGGGCAGGTCGGTGGGGATGCCCTCCCGGTTACGATGATCCATGCAACAATCGCGCACCGCCAGCAAGGAACCGCGAATGATTTCTGGGGTTTCATCTGCTTCCAGCGTTGTGTCAATCTCTTCAAAGAATTCATCCCAGGCTGCTTCTGGATTGTAATGCTGGCACTTCTGCTCCACCAGATAGACCGCAGCCATGTATTCGGCCAGGGGGTCTAAGATGATGCGGATTTCGTTGCCAGAGTCTGAAGTGATCAAAAACGACAGGCGATTTTCTAGATACTCCAGGCGGGCTTTGGCGGTATCGCTATCGGCATGGGCAAGGGCGGCGATCGCGTCTTGTTTGCGAATGGTTTGGGGGCGATAGGTCTTTCGCAGACATTCCCAGGCGACGATGCTGGCATCCCGATGCACATCCAGATCATCCCGTTTGGCTTCGGGGTCAATGTTTTGGTTGAGCTGATTGAGGTAGCGCAGCATCAGTTTGGGGATGGAGTTGGGGATGATGCCGCCGCTTCCTTCTTTTTCTTGCACCAAAAAGTCAATGAAGAACCGCGCCAGGAGGACGGTGATGGGGCGTTCTCCGGCCATCTGACGGAGGCGATCGCAGGCATAGGAATAGTCGTCGTCTATAAACAGCTTTGCTTTGCCTTTTGCCTCCAAATAGGCAGACATGAACGGCCACAGGCGATTAGCTTCGATCTGGCGCGGTTGCAGGATCGTTTTGGGGACACCCCCCAGGGATTCTTCCAGCCGAGAGGTGACAATCAGTGCCCTGGCTGGAAAGTTCGGTAGCAGGGGTTTGATCTGGTTGCGGGTGGCGGCGTTCATCTCGGAGAGGTGATCTACAATCACCAAAACTCGCTGCCGTTGCAACAATTTTTCCAGCAGCTCGGGGGAAATCGGCTCGGGTTGGCTGGTCAGGGCACCCAACTGCCCCCGGATGGCCTCCAATAACGTCGTCTGCTCATCCAATTCATTCTCGATCAGCACCGGCAGCATTCGATGGGAACTCAGTTCCGTTTCCAAACCCCAACGGGCAATTTGGTACGCCAGACTGGTTTTCCCGGCTCCGCCTTCCCCTGTGATCAGCAGCACGGCGGGTTGCTTTTGAAAGGTGGCTTGCAGGTCTTGTCCTTGCAAGTCTGCAACGGACGTTTGCTCTAAATCGACGAGCAATGGAATGTGAATAGCCCGGTCTTTGACCGTTGGCAGGGGCGTTGTTGCATGAAAGGAGCATGGATTCGGTAATGGACTAAGGTTTAAGTACCATCAAAAACCCTTGCATCCATGAGCTACCGAATCCGTAACTGGTCTGCGTACAATGCTGGGCTGAAGCAACGCGGCAATGTGACTTTCTGGCTGTCAGAAGAGGTCACAGCCGCATGGCTAGAGCCGGATCTGACGGGTCGTCGTGGCGCATCACCGACCTACAAAGACCTGGCTATAGCGACGTTTGAGACCCTCAAAGGCATCTATGGATTGGCGGGTCGACAAACCGAGGGGTTGATCAGGTCGCTCTTTGAGCTGATGGGAGTGGATCTACCAGTACCAGAGCACAGCACCGTTTCAAGACGCAAGGGCAAGCTGAGCATCACGCTGCCGGTGCTCCCCCAGTCGGGTTCGGTCCATCTAGTGGTCGATTCGACCGGGATAAAGGTGTACGGGGAAGGGGAGTGGAAAACGCGTCAGCATGGTGTCAGTAAGCGACGGACGTGGCGAAAACAGCATCTTGGTGTAGCCGAGTCAACGGGCGAAATTCTGGCAGCGGTCGTCACCACCAATGCCGTCCACGAT
>JBCBSL010000146.1:0-12614 GCA_039819145.1 Cyanobacteria bacterium J06638_22 | reverse complement strand
ATGCTAGGCCGACAGGATTTTTAGGATGGTTTTACACCCCCAATGACTCCGTGAATCCTATTTGGTATAGGGCAGAAACCAGAGAATCCTTGATTTTAGATGACGTGAGCCATTCTTATGCTATCCAAAATCAAGGATTCTCTGGTTTCTGCCCTATACCAAATAGGATTCACGGAGTCCATTGGGGGTGTAAAACCATCCTAAAAATCCTGTCGGCCTAGCATTCCGAATCGATACTAAGCCGTTAGGTGCTATTAAACCTAACACCCCAAAAACCTGCACCAACCGCAGCGCGGTTGGTGCAGGTTTTTGGGGATCTTGTTTTTATCATGCCGAACTGCTTAGTGTTCGGAATCGATATAGGAGCACCAGTCGCTCCAACTCCCGGCATATAAACGCCCCTGAGGTAATCCGGCTAAATGCATCGATAGCAGATTGACACAGGCCGTTACTCCAGACCCGCAGTAGACAATCACCTCATCTACCGATCGCACCCTTGACCAACGTTCTTCCTGTTCTTTGGGCGATCGCACCTGTCCCTTTCCATCGGTGACGTCCAGCCAGGGGTAATTCAGGGCACCGAGAATATGCCCAGCAATTGGATCGATCGGTTCATAGTCGCCCCGGTAGCGCTCGGCTATGCGCGAATCAATCAGGACGCTGGTGGGGGACGCTTGCTGCGATCGCACCCATCCATAGTCAACAACCATCTCGGGGTGGGGTTGCGGCACAAAGACACCCGGTTTGGGCGTGGGAACCTCCGTCGTCAGGGAATATCCGGCCTCTTGCCATCCCCGCAATCCGCCATCCAACACCGAAACGCGGGTATGCCCTAGATAGCGCAATAGCCACCAAAAGCGAGCGGCAAACGCACATCGCGAATCGTCATAGGCAATCACCCAGGTGGGCTGCCCGGTACTGGACGATGGTTGGGAAGAAATCCCTGCTGCGGCCAGGGTTTGCCCCAATGCATCTGGAGACGGAAGAGGATGACGCCCGCCATGTACCTGCGGTGGTGTGGACAGGTCAGCATTTAGATCGAAGTGAATCGCTCCAGGGATATGCCCGTCCTGATACTGGCGCTGACCCAACTGCGGATCCTCAAGGGCAAACCGACAATCGGCGATCGCAATATCTGAGCGGTGTAAATTCTCGTTCAACCAGGCGGGTGAAACAACGGTTGGAGTTGATGCAGTAAAAGAAACGCCAGAATGTAAGCCCATAGATTCTATTGATACAAATATATAGATTTAGATATATGATCTTTTCCTTGTTGCCAGGGTTGTATACAGCCCAATTGCTTTCAAAACGTTATCTCTCCTAACTTAAACATGTAAGCCCATATCAGGTACAAGGACGCTCAACTATCCTGCAAAAATTTGCAAGATGGGGTGGTTGATTTATATTGTCTCGCGATGAATGGGAATACTCATGCTTGAGCCAAATAATCCCTGGCAGTGCGCTGAGCGCTCGGCGTTGCGATGCAAATCCTAAGTATTTGATACCTAATGATGAATCGTGTCAGCTAGTTTTTAATGCAATGCCTTGACCAAGAGGAAGCGTAGACAAGGCGCAGTTATCAAATGCGATCTCCGTATAAAGCCGGATTTCGCTCTCCTGGCCATTGCTGATACTAAGAAGACCCCCGTTACTGCACTGAAACAGTACGATTCAGGAGCGCAATTCTTAACAAGGTGAGCCGTTGTACCGTTATTGCGTATAGAGAGTAAATTCTTTGTGAATGGTAGAGACTCTGAAAATCCTAAGATTTTAGTTGTAGATGATCATCCATCGAGTCGCATGACTGCCGTTGCCCTCCTTTCTGTGGAAGGGTATGACGTGCTAGAGGCTGAAAATGGCATGGCAGCGCTCGCATGCGTGATTGATCTCAACCCTGATTTAATTTTGCTGGATGTAATGATGCCAGGAATGGATGGCTATGAAGTTTGTCGTCGCCTGAAGCAAGATGAGCAAACGCGCCTGATCCCCATCGTATTTGTAACAGCGTTGAACGATCGGCGAGCCCGTCTAAAAGGGATTGAGGCGGGCGGCGATGATTTTCTGTCTAAACCGTTTGATCAGTTAGAACTATCAGCACGCGTCAAATCTTTGATTCGGCAAAAACGCTTGAATGAAGATCTCGATCATGCTGGACAAGTCCTTTTCTCGATCGCTAGCACCATCGAAAGTCGGGATCCCAACACTGGGGATCATTGCGAACGGTTGATGGTATTGGCCGAGGCCTTTGGTGAGTTCCTCAATCTTTCCTGGGGGGAAGTGAAGGATCTAGTTTGGGGCAGTTACCTGCATGACATTGGCAAAGTGGGCATTCCCGATAATGTGCTGCTGAAAACGGGGAAACTCTCGCCCGAGGAGTGGGAAATCATGCGCCAGCATGCGCTGATTGGGGAACGTATTTGTCAACCCCTACGGACAATGCGGGGTGTTTTACCGATCATTCGCCACCACCATGAGCGCTGGGATGGCTCTGGCTACCCAGATGGTCTGTCTGGAAACGACATTCCGTTGCTGGCTCAGGTGTTTCAAATGATCGATATCTACGATGCTCTGACCAGCGAACGCCCCTATAAGCAGGCGCTAACCACCGAGCGAGCGCTTGAGATCATGCAAGAAGAAACGAGGCGAGGCTGGCGCAACCCAGAACTCATGGAGAAGTTTGCAATATTCATCCTGACGCGGATGCAGGACAAGGGGCAGCCTACCCATCCAGAAATGCAGGAAAAATCCCTCCCGACGCATATTTTTCGATAAGGGATGAACAAGATAATAGGCGTTGCTGCATGAGTGTATGAACCGCAACCTCCAAATCGTGTGAAGCGACAAAAACCACGATATACTCCCATGTGAAGTTTGAGCGGAACGGATCTATGGTTGCGGTAGCGCTGTTGGCGGCGGGGCGAGGAACCCGTATGAAGTCGAATTTGCCCAAAGTTTTGCATCTCTTGGGTGGGCGATCGATCATCGAGCGAGTGCTGGATAGTGTTGACAATTTGCCGCTTGAGCGACGCTTGATTGTGGTCGGGTTTGCGGCTGATCAGGTGAAAGCATCACTGGCTTACGATGCGGGGCTAGAGTTTGTGGAGCAATTGGAGCAACTGGGCACCGGCCATGCTGTGCAGCAGTTGTTGCCAGCATTGCACGACTACGACGGAGATTTGCTCGTACTGAATGGGGATGTGCCCCTCCTCCGTCCCGGGACCCTGGAAACCCTCGTCAATACTCACCAGGATGCCAACAACGAAGCAACACTATTGACCGCCCATCTTCCTGATCCCACTGGTTATGGCCGGGTGTTTTGCGATGCGAGCAATGGGGTCAAAGAAATTGTTGAGCATCGAGACTGTAATGAGGCTCAGCGCCAAAATACCCGCATTAATGCTGGAGTCTATTGTTTCCGCTGGTCGTCCCTGGCGCAAATATTGCCGACCTTGAGCAATGACAACGATCAGCAGGAATATTACCTGACGGATGTGGTGCGGTTTATGAATCGCGTGCAGGCTGTGGATATGGAGGATTACCAGGAAATCTTGGGGGTGAATGATCGCATCCAGCTTGCTACGGCCTACGACATCTTGCAGACGCGCATCAAGGAAGGCTGGATGCGGGCAGGAGTGACGCTGGTGGATCCAGCGAGCATCACCATCGACAGTGAGGTGGTACTGGAGCCCGATGTCATCATCGAACCCCAAACCCATCTGCGGGGGCGATCGCACATCAGCTCTGGCTGTCGTATTGGTCCCGGTAGCTTGATCGAAGATAGTGACCTGGGCGAGAACGTGGCGGTCTCTTTCTCCGTCATCAGCGACAGTATGGTGCAGGCGGGAAGCCGCGTCGGTCCCTACGCCCATCTGCGTGGGCAAGCTCAAGTGGGCGCGGGATGCCGGGTTGGTAATTTTGTGGAACTGAAGAAAGCACAACTGGGCGATCGCACCAATGTCGCTCACCTCTCATACTTGGGAGATGCCCAACTTGGAGAGAAGGTCAATGTCGGTGCTGGCACCATTACGGCCAATTACGACGGCTACCAAAAGCATCGAACGGTGATTGGCGATCGCACCAAAACCGGATCAAACTGCGTCTTGGTCGCACCGCTGACGGTGGGTGCCGATGTCACCATCGCTGCCGGATCGACCATCACAGACGATGTCCCAGACGATACGCTGGCGATCGCCCGATCGAAACAAACGAATAAAACTGGATGGAAGCTCAAGTCTGCCTCACCCTCACCCTCACCCTCATCAACTTCGTGACAAGTGCTTTGACTTGGATTGGAGGCGTGCATGAAAAGCTGTACGCATTGAAACTTCGTCTCGATGCGTACAGCTTTTCATGCACAGAATTAAAAATATTGGGTCGGATGCAATGCAGGGTTGAATGCGTTGTTCAATTGCTGGGCGTGTCGTTGAGGGATGCTCGGTGAATTTAGGATCTGGCCACATCCTAGCAAGATTGTTGCCGAAATCCTGATTTTGTGGCGTGGCCTAGAAGTGTGAAAACGAGGAGGCGTGCTCAAACGAACCCAACCATTGCAAAATTTGGCAAGGGCATGATGGATAGACTCACATCTAACGCTGAGCTTCAACAGCTCGGGGGACAACTGGAACGATTTCTTCGAGAGAGCAACGTGCCGCTGGTGGTGCGGTGTGGTCAGCAGGGCGATCGCCTAATCATTGTGGGGCATCACGCCTCCGATGTGCGCCTTGATCCGTTGCATGTTTTGCAATCTATCCAAGCCACGCTGCGGCATGTTCACCTCACCTTTACCCGGCGGATTCGCCTGTATTTGCGTAAAGTTGGGCATACTCTGCCCTACGCCCGGTGTTATTTCACGCTAGAGGAGATAGCGCAACGGAGCATGGTTGAGGATGGGTCACCCTTGCAACTAACGGCCTGGCTCGAAGATTTGCCGCCTGTACTGGAAACGGGCACTTCGCCCCAACCTGAGGCCATGCGGGAGTGGGGCTTGCTCCGCCCCGATATTGACGTCGTGGAATGGTTCCAGGATGCACCACGAACCATTGGGGGGCAAAGTTTTGACCAATATCTGGCTGTTACCGGGAGTATGGCGGTTGCAGGCTTAGCGTTGAGTGGTTTTGTGATCAGGCATCCCTGTGTCAGCGGCATCTGTCCTGAATTGGGAGCCGCAGAATCCCTGGGCCAGCGCTCCTTTACGCAGATGCAGGAGGCGGAAACCGTCGCCCAGGTGGCACAAGCCCAGGATTACCTCGAAGGCGCGGTCGATTTGCTGGACGCGATTCCCAGATGGTCGCCCCGCTCATCGGAAGCGCGGACGTTGCTGCAAGGCTACCAACCGCACAGCGCTAGCTTGCAACGGGCGATCGCCGCTGCCAACGCGGCTGAACTGGCGCAAGAACGGAGTCGCTTGCCGGAAGCGGATCTGAAGGCTTGGGCCGAAGCACAGATGCTATGGCAAGAGGCGATCGCTCAGCTACAGGCTATTCCTGAGGATAGTCCCTTGAATCGGTTTGCTGATATTCAACTTGAAACCTACCGCGCTCAGCTGGCTGTTGTGCAAGACCAGCGATCGCAGGAAGTAGATGGCCAGGAGCACCTGAATCATGCGAAGCGCTATATCCAGATGGCGCAAATTTTCCATGCCAAGGCCGAAACGCCGGAAGATTGGGAGCAGGTCTGGGCGAATTGGAACATTGCGATCGAGCAACTGCGTGAGATTTCGCCAACTACTCGCGCTGGAATCGAAGCGGCACGTTTGTTAGAAGCTTATGGAGATATTCCAACTCAATTGGGCGATCGCCTCCAAGCTGGGATTTTAGCGACCCCCGAGCTACCTCCCGAGCCCCAGGTCGCGCCAGTCATACAAACACCGATTGACTGGACGGATCTGGAGCAGGAGATTCCGATTCCGCCACCGCCAGAGATTGTGGAAACGGGACAAGCCTTACCTGAATTTTGATGATTAGCCTGTATAGCGCTACGCGCCCAGGCAGAATCCAATCATTTTTTGAAAGCCCTGCGCTGCGGGGCTTTCAAAAAATGATTTGTCCTAATCTCAATGCGTAAGGCTATACCCATTCCATAGAAAACCAAACCAGATAATCGCCTGAGCCCTTCGCAGCACAAGGGACTCAATCAATTTAGGACGTATCCATTAAGGAGATTTCTGAGAACAAATCTACCCACAAGTAGGTCGAATCAGGATATCCCATTTGGGTAAATCGGGATTGCGCTCTAACCGATTTTCAACCTCACGCATCGCTGTCTTTGAGAGTGAGATGCCCTTTGCATAGGTGCGTTGATTTAATCCGACAATCGGATGAATACCTTTCCAGGTCATACTCTCTGCCCAGCGCAGCATAGTGTTGACATCTTTGAGTTGCGTGCCATTCCAGTGTTGTTCCAATATCCCCCAACAGCGCTCAATCGGATTGTATTTGCTGTGATAAGGCGGGTAGTAGAGCAGTTGAATCGGCTTGCCAAGCTGGTCACAAAACGCCACCATCCGGTTGAGAAACTGCGTGCGAACGCCACTACTTTCGGATCCGTTATCGACTTTTAGTTGGAGCCGCGTTGTTTGGGCTTGGTGGGTTGGGCTCAAGGTTGCCCACCAAGCCTCTAGGGTATCAACGATGAAGTCACTGGTTTTATGGGAACTGCCAAAATAAATGGACAATTGCCCACTATCCTCGTCCACAAGACCACAAGGAATGTAGGTTTCTTGGCAACCTAAATCATGGTCACACGCCTGGTTGTCCCCTCGGGTTTGCCCGCCCCGAGAATACTCCCCAATGTTGACTCTGGCTTTGCAATCAATGCTCACTCGTTTGACACGGCCATCTTCTGACTTGCGGTCTTTGGCTTGGATGTTGGCAAAAATCGCATCCGTTTCGGGCCGTTTTTTGTGGTTTGGCTTTGACCACAGCTTGCAGCCGATATCCCATCCGATTGAGAATCACTGCCATGGTGCTGGGTGCAGGCAATTGCTCACGGACAAATCCTTGCTGTTGCAATTGGGCAATGGCGGCTTGAGCGGTTAAGCGGGTATAGGCAATCGAGGTTTGAAATGTGGGGTCTTGCTGAGCATGCGCCTCGGCAAGCGCTCGTAGGGCAGTTGTAGCTGCCGGTTGCCGCTCCTCCCAGCGTTTGGCTCCCCCATACCCTGATTGGGCTCCCACACACACCATTCCACTTCGCCTTTCTGACAGCCCCACTTCAACGCTCGCGCGCCCCCATCCGAACACACGTTCAGCCCTTCGAGCACTGCCATCGCAATACTTCAGAGTCATCGCAGCTTGAAAACTACGCCGTTCGACTCCACGCAGTTTCGAGGCGGCTAACCGGAGGTCTGTGATTTGCGACGAACTCAGCGACCTTTCGACTTGAGGAGAGGGGGCCAAATTTCTATTTCCTGACTTGTTGGAACGACTACCACCATCTTGCCCTTGGGTAGTTTATTTGTCAGAAATCTCCTAATGCCCTTGTCATTCTCGCGAAGGCGAAAATCCAGGAAGGTCAAACGCTATAACGGACAGGCTGAAATGCGTCATTGCTCTGAAAATAGATTTTCATCGTTCGGTGTGTCGCGCCAACGCCATGGATGATTCCCATGCAAATGGGAATGACGCATTTCTATTGTTCTGATGCTAATGGCTAGTTATACCTGCATCAGCCCGTGTTACGCATGCCAGCCGCAATGCCGTTGATGGTGAGCAGTGCCCCCCGCAGCAATTCGCCTCGGCTATAGCGAGAACGGATGACACCCGAGGCAGCGTTGGACTTGTGCTGTCGCAGACGCTTCAGTAGCGACACTTGCAAAAAGCCCAGGGGGACAATCGTGCCGTTTCGGAGTTGTACCGATCGCTGCAGATCTGGATCGCCATCCAACAGCCGCTTGTTTCCGGTGATTTGTAGTACCAGGTCGCGGGTGAGGTAGTATTCGTTAGCGATTTGGTCAAATAGCTCCTCAAAGCGATCGCGCTTATCCTCCGGCGACAGCTCTCGCACAAAGTGGTGGGCAATTTGCAAATCCACCTTAGCCAGGGTCATTTCGCACTTGGAAATCGCCATCTTAAAGAAAGGCCACTTGTAGTAGAAGTAGCGCAATAGCTTCAGGTTTTCCTCCGGTTCCTCGTCCAGGAATTCCTTCAGTGCCGTGCCGACCCCGTACCAGGACGGTAACAAGAAGCGAGTCTGCGTCCAGCTAAACACCCAGGGAATCGCCCGTAGACTACTCAGATCTTTCTTGCCACCCCGTCGAGCGGGTCGCGAGCTGATTTGCAGTTGGCTGATTTCCTCAATGGGCGTAACGCTATGGAAAAAGTCGATGAAGTCGGGCTGTTCGTAGATGAGGCTGCGATAGTGGGTGCGCGATCGCATCGCCAACTCTTCCATGATTTCCAACCAGGGCTGAATATCATCGAACCCATTGCGCAACAGGCTGGCCTGAATGACCGCTGTTGAAATGTTCTCTAAGTTATACAGCGCCAACTCAGGCAGATTGTACTTGGAGGCCAGCACCTCGCCCTGTTCGGTAATTTTGATACGGCCATCGATGCTCCGCCCCGGTTGCGCCAAGATTGCCTCGTAGGCAGGGCCACCGCCTCGGCCAACAGAGCCGCCGCGTCCATGGAAAATTCTTAGGGCAATGCCATACCCTTCGGCCAAGCGCTGCAGTGCTTGCTGTGCTTTATGAATTTCCCAGTTGCTACTCAAAAAGCCAGAGTCTTTGTTGCTATCGGAGTAGCCCAGCATAATTTCCTGCAGCGACGTGCCCATCACCAATTGTGGTAGCCCGTCCGTGGGTGACTGGGCATTTTGGGCTTCGACTTCAGCGGTATAAGCGTCATAGCCACCTGCCAAAAATGCACGGTAGAGGGGCATTTCAAACAATTCACCCATGACCGCTGGGGCACGGCGCAAATCTTCCACCGTTTCAAATAGCGGCACCACTTGAATCGCTCCAGTTCCCGTTGCTGGATCGTACAGTCCTGCCTCCTTCGCCAGCAGCAGCACCTCCAGCAAATCGCTGACATGGTGGCTCATGCTGATGATATAGGTTTGGCAACTGTGGGGGCCAAACTCTTGGTGCAGTTGGCGTATCATGCGGAAGGTCGCGATGATTTCGTTAACCTTTTCCGAGAAGGGCAACTCGCTGGGAATGAGTGGGCGGCGCGTTTTGAGTTCCGATGTCAGCCAAGCAACCCGCTCTGCCTCAGGTAAGTCGTTGTAAGACTGGGGCAGCAGTTGTAGATAGTCGAGCACCTCAGTAACAGCGTCGGAGTGGCGCGAGCTTTCCTGCCGAACATCAAGGTGAGCCAGGTTAAAGCCGTAGATTTCCACCTGACAGATCAGATTTTCTAAGTCGCGGCACTCTAGCCCTGTTTCCACCAAGCTCCGACGAATGAGATCCAACTCGGCGAGAAAATCCTTCCCAGATGCGTAGAGAATCGCCGGGTCAATTTCAGGAATTTCGCTCGGGAAATAGTCGCCGTTATAGAGCTTGAGGTTGCGATCGCGCGTATTTTCTAACCGCTTCTTGATATACGCCAGCTTCAACCGATAGGGTTCCTGGCGGAAGCGAATCGCGAGCTGCTCGTAGATGTCAGGTATCTTTGCCTGATCTTGCTCCAGGGAATCCAGCAGATCGGGTAGCACATCGCTCCAGTGCAGCGACAGACTCAGCAAATGGGTCAAATGGTCGATGGACTGGATATATTTCTCCAACACCAGATTGCGCTGGTAGCAGGCCGTGCGCCAGGTCACATCGGGGGTGACTGAGGGGTTACCATCGCGATCGGACCCAACCCAGGAACCAAACCGACAGAACTCGTGGCGCGGTGGGGTTAAGCCAGGAAAACTCACCTGTAGGGCTTGCTGGAAGCGGCGGAACAGTTGTGGCGTCACATCAAACAGCACTTCCTGGAAGTAGTGCAAGGTGTATTCCACCTCGTCCAACACGCTGGGCTTGAACTGGTGTAGCTCATCCGTGCGCCACCAGAGGCGAATTTCCTCCGTCAATTGATCGCGCAATAGGTTCGCTTCCCAAGAGGAGAGGCTGTTGCTAGGCGCTGCCCCCGTATCTTCCAACAAATCCAATTGGCGCAGGATGCGGGAAATGCGGCGTTGCTTGTGGCGAATGGTGTGGCGCACAATCTCGGTGGGGTGAGCTGTAAACACCAATCGCACATCGAGCTTGTTGATCAGGCGTTGAATTTGCCGGGGCGGGACGTTGAGCCGCACCAACCAGGGGAAGAGCGCCTGAAACGTATTGCTGTGGCTAAGGCTGGTCGATTCCTGTAGACTCCGTTCCAGAAACGAGGTATGGAGCGGGTTGCTTTCCTCCGAATCCGTGCTGTTGAGGGTGGATCCCAGATCGACGTCAGCATTGGCTACCCGATATTGCTGGCCCCGCTGTTCGTAATGCTGCTCAACAATATTAATGAGTTGGAAGTAAAGCGCGAACGCCCGGGAGGCTCGAATGGCTTCGTTGAGATCGAGCTTCTCAATCAATTCGATAACGCCCAGGTTTTCGGCTTTAGGAGCTTGCCCTTCCGGGGAGGACATGTTCCGCAGTTGCCGCAGCAAATCTACCAGATCCTGCCCGCACTCCTCATGGAGAACGAACTCTAGCAAATCCTCCACAATCGTGAGGCGATGTCTCAGAAATAAATCTCCGGTAGAGGCGATCGCCATTTCTGAGGCCGATTCGGCTTCGGTGGTCGTCGTACCACGGAACGCATCATCAGAGGAATGCAGGATAGGAGACATAGTTATCGATTCAGTTGGAAATTCAGTGGAGAAATTATGTGACAATTCTATGGTCTTTTCTGAAAAGAGGTGCTAAACCAAAGCGCTTCTCAATGTTTGCTTCGGGATTGCTTTACAATTGCTGGGCGAATTGCCGAGCGATCGCCCCTAACAAAGCATCGCTCACAGAGTCGCTAGGGTAATGCGTAACTGGGATAACTCTACCCCAATTGCCGCTAGCGCGGAATGCAGGGTCAACCTCATCCCCCCCCAAACACTTCAATGTTATTGAATACGCAAACCGGAGCGCCATGGCCAACTCGGATGGCCTGGTTGGGTTCGCCCTTACCGCAGTAGGGCGTGCCATATATCTCCCAAGTGTCGGCTCGTCCGACTTTTGCAAGACTCCGCCAAAACTGCAGTGTTGTGCCGCGATAGTTGGGGTTGCGGAGGGAGTGGGTTAGCTTGCCCTGCTCAATTTTGCGGGCATATTCGCACCCAAACTGAAACTTATAGCGCTGGTCATCGATGGACCAGGAGCGGTTGGCTTCCATAAAAACGCCCGATTCGATGTCACCGATGAGGTTTTCTAGGGAATCGGTTCCAGGTTCCAGATTGAGGTTGGCCATGCGATCGATCGGCGGGCGGTTCCAGGATGAGGCGCGCGCACAGGCCACCCCTGGCAAACCCAACCGCGCCTGACTTTCCAGGCTACCTAACCCCCGCATCAATTTACCCTCACGAATTAGGTATTCCTTTTCAGCCGGAGCGCCTGTGGCATCAAACCGGTAGCTAGCAAACTCGCCGGAAACGGTGGGGTTGAAGGTGACGTTCATCAAAGGCGAACCGTAGGTCAGGGTGCCAAAATCCTCTGGCTTCACAAAGCTGCCCCCAGCATAATTGCGCTCATCCCCCAAAATCCGATCCAGCTCTAGGGGGTGGCCAATGCTTTCGTGGATTTGCAGCATCATCTGATCCGGAGCAAGCACCAGCGTCGTGGTGGTTGTGGGGCATTCTTCAGCGGTCAGCAAACCCACCGCCTGCACGCCAACCTGCTCGGCGCGCTTCCACAGTTGCGTATCCAAAAACCGCTCCCATCCGCCCTGGTAGGAATGGGCTAGGAAGCCATTATTGCTGCGCTGCTGCACCACTGCCCCATCCTGAGCTGTAGCGCCAAAATGGGTTTCGGTCAGGATCAGCTTTTCGTAAGCATCCGACCCGTTGCTGCTGACAAACCAGGTGTCGATATCTTCGGTGACGGCCATGGCAGAGGTGCGAACGATCGCTTCCGATACCTTTAGAGCTTTGCAGAGCCGCACTAAGATGTCGCTAATCTCACCGGGCGAAAGGGCATCCAACGGCTTCTGCACCGGGGAGGTGTAGCGTTCCGTCATAGGCGGGCGGACGGCGGGCGTCATCGGGGAAATGCCCCACTCGCTGGCGGCGATCGCCTGCTGGTAGGCCGTTTTGGCAGCAGCTCGAATCGCATCCGGCTGGAACGAGTTCACCGCCCCATAGCCCATCTGCCCCTGCGCCATGACTTCGACCATGACACCCTGCTCCAGGCTACGGTGATTCTCCTGGGGCTGCTCGTCCCGCACCGCACGATAGGTCGATGCTTGACGAACAGCCCGCATGCCAACCCACTCCGCAGGGATATCCAACTGGGAGAGAACGTGTTGCAACTCCGAATTCATGGCGACTCCACAAACGGTAACGCTTCGATAGTATCGAAAATCCTATCATTACGTCGTTTGTGGTGTACTCCTAGACCCACTGCAACGAAGCCGCCAGTTTAGGGCGCTCAACCCCTGACGTTGTTAATATCAATCCAGTTGAAGAACCCAACTATCGCTTGTGGCCGCTGC
>JBCBSL010000145.1:0-12695 GCA_039819145.1 Cyanobacteria bacterium J06638_22 | reverse complement strand
GGCAGTTTCCTTCATGATTTACGGCTTGATTGAGCTGATGCCCGGCGACTATGCCGAGCGTGAGCTGTTTCGCAAATACTCTGGCACAGGCGTTACCATCACCCAGGCCGAAATTGACCGCGTGCGAGCCGATCTGGGGTTAGACCGCCCCTTTTTGGTGCGCTATGGCGAGTGGCTGTGGAACGTCGTCACTCGCCTCGATTTCGGCCCCGCCTTCCGGGTAGAAACCTCGGTCAATGCTCTGATTGGAGACAAGTTCTTCTACACCTTTGTGTTGGTGGTCGGGGCGATGCTGATTTCCTACATCGTGGCGATTCCCGTGGGCATCTGGGTGGCCTCTCGCAAGTCTGGAATCGGCGATGGGGTGGTGACGCTGTTGTCCTACTTGGGATTGGCATTGCCAAATTTTGCGATCGCCCTCGTTCTGCTGATGCTCAATGCCTTCGTCTTCGACCTGGATGTCACCGGGTTGGTGTCCCAAGAATTTCGCGACGCACCCTGGTCGATAGCCAAGTTTCTGGACTTTCTGGGGCATGCCTACATACCCCTGCTGGTGCTGGGCTGGTCAACCACTGCGTTTCAGCTCCAAACCATGCGGGGGCTGATGAAAGACGAGATGGGCAAGCTCTACGTCACCGCAGCGCAAGCCCGGGGCTTCTCCGGTTGGCCCATGTTGATCAAGTACCCCTCCCGCCATGCGGTGATGCCCATTGTTTCTACGATCGGCTTTGACTTTTCCCGCTCCTTTAATGAGCTGCCCATCGTGGCCTCAATTTTGGTGTTGGGGGAACTGGGGCAGGAACTGCTGCTGGCGTTTCTGGACGCTGACCAGAACACTGCAGCGGGAATTTTGGTGTGCATTACCAGCGTCATCATTGCCGCCAATTTCCTCTCGGATTTGTTGGTTGCAGCGCTAGACCCCCGTGTACGCATGAGAGGAGGACGCGCTAAGCCATGACCGACATGACCATGACCCATTCGGCGCAACCCAAAGCGCGTCAAGAGAACTACTACACCGCGTCCCAATGGCAATTGTTTTGGTCGCGGTTTAAGCGCAACCGTTTGGCGGCGTTGGGCGGTGCCGTGCTCAGCCTGTTTATCTTTATTGCGCTGTTTGCCGAATTTCTCGCCCCCTACTCTGGCCAGGCGGATACGCGGAACCCCGACTATACGGCGGGACCACCCCAACTCATCCGGTTTTGCGACAGTGCCGGGTGTCAGCTCTGGCCGTTTGTCCATGACATGACTAGTAGCTACAGCGTGCTCGAAAAGAGCTACCAGGTGGAGGTACTGGAAGAAAATGGTCAGCCCCTGCGGCGTCCCCTACAGTTCTTCTATCCCGCTGGGGAGTATAAGCTACTGGGGTTAATTCCGAGCGATCGCCACCTCTTCGGCGTGGAACAAGGCTTCGTCCATCTCTTTGGCACCGATTCCAACGGCCTGGATCTGTTCAGCCGCGTCATGTATGCCACCCGCACGTCTCTCTCGATCGCCTTTCTGGGCGTCATGCTCTCCTTTATCCTCAGTCTGTTCTTTGGCGGGGTTGCGGGATATATCGGCGGGTGGGTTGATACCACCATTCAAGCGTTTACCGATCTGGTGCGCGTAATTCCGCCGATTCCCCTCTATATGGCGTTGACGGCCATGTTTCCCCGCGACTGGTCGAACACGCAGGTGTACTTCGCCATGACTCTGGTGCTAGGGCTGGTGAATTGGCCCACCTTGGCACGGCGTATCCGCTCCTACCTGTTGGCCTCCCGAGAGGAAGAGTATGTGCAGGCGGCGCGACTGGCTGGGGCAAGTGGCTGGCGTATTGTTGTCCGGCACCTGCTACCGGGATTTGCCAGCTACATCATTGTGGAACTAGTCATCAATTTTCCCTACCGCATCTTGGATGAAACGGCGCTGTCTATCGTCGGGCTGGGGCTGCGGCGACCCACCATGTCCTGGGGTGTGCTGTTGCAGGAAATGACTACGGTGCAAGCGATTCAGCTCACCCCTTGGTTTTTCATTCCGCTCATTTTCTTTGTAGTGGCGGTGCTGTCGTTCACGCTGCTGGGCGATGGTCTGCGTGACGCCGCCGACCCCTACTCTGGCATTCGACGATAGGAGGCACCGATGGCGACCGATCCTTTGCTGACTGTATCCAACCTGTCCGTTCGCTTTCACACCGACGAAGGACTTGTCACGGCGGTAGACGACCTCTCTTTTGCCCTGCAACCCGGCCAAACCCTGGGCATTGTTGGGGAATCGGGGTCGGGTAAGTCAGTGTCCACGAAGGCACTGATGCGGCTACTGCCCGACTATGCCGAACTGGACGCCAATTCCCACATCGTTTACCAGACCAAAAAAGGAGCGTATGTGGACATTGCCCGACTCGATGCCCGCAGCAAGGCGCTGAAGCAGGTGCGGGGTGGTGAGCTTGCCATGATTTTCCAGGAACCCTCGGCGGCGTTTTCTCCCCTCTATACCATCGGCAATCAGATGATTGAGGGCATTCGGCTGCACCGGGATGTGAGCCGCGATCAGGCGCGCAAGCTGGCGATCGAAATGCTCGATCGCGTCGGCATGACCAACCCTGAACTGCGGGTCGATCAATATGCCTTCCAACTGTCTGGGGGTATGCGTCAGCGCGCCATGATCGCCTCGGCTTTGGTGATGCGACCCGCCGTCCTCATTGCCGATGAACCCACCACTGCGCTGGATGTGACCATTCAGGCGCAGATTTTGGACTTGCTCAAGGAACTGCAGCAAGACTTCGGCATGGCCATCATCTTCATTTCCCATGACCTGGCGGTGATCTCCCAAATTGCTGATGACGTTTTGGTGATGTACCTGGGCAAAGAAATGGAAACGGGGCCGGTACGGCGCATCATCCGCCATCCGCAGCATCCCTACACCCAGGGTTTGATTAACGCCATTCCTCGGCTAGAGGAGCTGGATCGGCCTCTGTTGCCGATTCCCGGTGATATTCCCAGTCCGCTGGAACGCCCTACGGGTTGTGTGTTCCACACCCGTTGCTCCCACGCGGTGGATCATCCCCGGTGCCATACCGACGTGCCAATCCCCGCACAAACCCAACCCGATCACCTGGCGGCATGTCATCTGCTGACTGAAAAAGTTCTGGAGGAAACCGTATGACTGGCCCCATCGTTTCTGTTCGCGACTTGCAGGTTCACTACCCCATCGGTGGCGGCTTTATGAAGGGCAAACCCCAAACTGTTCGTGCGGTGGATGGGGTTAGCTTCGAGATTCACCCGGGGCAGATCTTTGGGTTGGTGGGCGAATCTGGCTCGGGCAAAACCACCGTTGGCCGCGCCATCCTGAAAGCCGCTCCCATTACCCACGGCGAGGTGACTCTGCATGTGGCTGATACCGCCTTGCATGTGGATCAGCTCCGGGGCGATGGCCTCAAAGCCCTGCGCCGCCATGCTCAGATGATTTTTCAGGACCCCTACGCCTCCCTGTCGCCCCGCATGACGGTGCGCGACATCATCGCCGAGCCACTGGAGGCCATGAAGCTGACCCGCAACCGCGAGGAAACCGATCGCCGGGTTCGGGAAGTCGCTGAAAAATGCCGCCTCAACCTCGAACATCTGCGCCGCTTTCCCCATGCGTTTTCTGGTGGGCAACGTCAGCGGATTGCGATCGCCCGTGCCCTCGTCTCCAATCCCAGCTTCTTGGTCGCCGACGAAGCGGTCGCCGCCTTGGATGTGTCCATTCAGGCCAATATCCTCAACTTGCTGAAGTCCTTGCAGCAGGACATGAACCTGGCCTTCATGTTCATCAGCCATGACCTCTCCGTGGTGGCACACTTCTGCGATGTGGTCGCGGTGATGTACCTCGGCGAAATCGTCGAGATTGCCCCAACCCACAAGCTGTTCTCGCAACCCGCCCACCCCTACACCCAAGCCCTGCTCTCCGCGATTCCACCCCTCGACCCCGATGCCAAACGCGATCGCGTGCAGCTCACGGGGGAAATTCCCTCGCCCGTGACACCGCCTACGGGCTGCCGCTTCCACACCCGCTGCCCCGTGGCTCAACCCGCCTGCCAAACCATCAAACCCGAATGGACGCAGATCAGCAGCGACCACGGCGTCGCCTGTCACCTAGTGGCCGACTCTGTGGATGGCACGGTTCCAGAACACCTCCATGCACAGAGCAAACACCTGGTGTAATAAGGGCTATAGCAATCCCAAATGAAGTATGAACTGTTCATACTTCATTTCATAAATCACTTGAGATCGCTATATATCAGGCATTTGCCTAAGTCGCTCGATAGGCTTTCGGGGTCAGTCCCGTCACTTGTCGAAACTGCTTGCTGAAGTGGCTGTGGCTAGCGAATCCACATTCCAGCGCAATATCGATTACGCGCTGATCTGTTTGTTTCAATAACTGCTTCGCCCGTTCCATCCGCTGTTGCAGCAGATATTGGTAAGGGGATAGCCCCATCGATTGCTTAAAGACATGGCTGAAATGAAATTGACTCATGTCCAGCAGTTGCGCCAAATCCGCCAATTTGATCGCTTGGTCTAAATGGGCTTCCATATAGTCCAACACTTGCACCAGTTGCCGTTGGGGAATGCCGCCCTCGAAAAGCGCAAGCCTTGGTTGGGTGGTTGCGTGCTGCCTGAGCAAATGCACCGCCAGGATATTGGCCAGAGATTCCACATAAAGGTGAGTCCCTGCAGGGTTTTGCTGAAATTCCGTGAAGAGCATGGTGGCGATCGCTTCTAACTGGCTATCCCGCACCTGAAAGCTGGGGAGGAGTTGGAGGCGATCGCTATCCTGCCCCAAGGTTTCCTGGGCAACGGTTTGCAGCCATCCTGTTGTGAGCTGAATCTGTAGACAATCCTCGTTCCCTTTCCACTGTGTCAACAAGGGCATGTTGGCGGGGGTAATCAACAGATCCCCTTGCCGATGCAACCCGGTGTGGATTTTCCCGTCCTGGGTCTGCGAGTAGTAGATCGGACGAGGCGCAAGGGCCATGAACAGCGTGTGGCTGCCTGCGCAATGGTACGAGCCTTCTCCAGGCGGATTTTGAAGACGTTGCACCCGAACAGGTTCCCAGGGCGAGGCAGTGCGGGATGGACTGGAGAGCGCATGAATTGGGTCTGATGGGAGTTCGTTGGTTTGCATAGAACCAGCCGACTATCGATCGTGTTTAGCGTATACGGCATGCGACCCAAGTAGCAGGGTGAACTGAGAAGCTTTGAGAAGTGTCGCTTACAGTGTCGAGACCTGCACTGCCTCGCCATGATCTATCACGCTGATTGGGTCATTTCAAGGCGATCGATTCACGGATTGATCAGCCAATCGCAAGATTGCGACAGTTCCACAAGAATCGGATAGAAGTGTCCCAGCCATCTTCCTAAACTAACGGCATTGCTTCAAAGCCCCATCTTGGAGGGCAAAACACCGTTAAGGGAGATACAGCTATGACCTATACAACCATGACGAAGACGAATAGGATTGCATCAAATATGACATTGGTGCTGGGGGGTACGGGGAAGACGGGGCATCGGATTGTGGAGCGGCTTCAAGAACGGGGTGTGCATGTGCGCGTCGGTTCTCGATCGGCCGAGTTGCCCTTCGCATGGGAAGACCCAGCGACATGGGCTCCTGCCTTGCAGAATGTGGCGTCGGCCTACATTACGTTTTACCCCGATCTCTCGGTTCCTGGTGCTACTGATACCATTCGTGCATTCGTCGAACAAGCTGTCCAGAGCGGGGTGCGTCATCTCGTACTGTTGTCTGCCCGTGGTGAGGAAAAGGCGGCGCAATGTGACCGCATCGTCCAGTCATCTGGAGTGGATTGGACAATCCTCCGAGCGAGTTGGTTTAGCCAAAATTTTAATGAAGCCTTTCTGCGGGAATTTGTCATGACCGGGGTGGTTGCTTTGCCCACAGGCAGCGTAAAGGAGCCGTTCGTGAGCGCCGATGACATTGCGGATGTTGCAGCGGCGGTTCTGAGCGAGCCAGGTCATGCCGGACAGATCTATGAACTAACTGGGCCACGCCTGATGACCTTTGCCGATGCCGTTGGGGAAATTGCCAACGCCACCGGGCGAGCGATCGCGTACTTGCCAATCTCACAAAAGGCCTTTGCGTCTGCGCTCACGGCGCAAGGGGTGCCGACGGACTCGGTGACGTTGCTGAGTTATCTCTTTGCCAACCTGGTCGATGGCCACAATGCCTATCTCGGTGATGGGGTGCAGCGGGTTCTAGGGCGATCGCCGCAGGATTTCACTGCATACGCCCAAGCGACTGCCGCGAGTGGAGCATGGGATTGATAGAGCGCGTTTCGGACACCAGGGGCGATCGCCCTCACCCCGCCCGCGATCCATCGACAGCCACTGAGGCCGGCTCTTCCGCTAGCAATGGAGGTGCATTGTGGGGAAAAAATCGGAAGTTGACCTGGCTGAGATCGAGGCGGACGGGGGTGCCGATGGGAATTTGGATGCGGCTGGAGGTACGAGCGCAGAGGATTTGTCCCGAGGGCGTTTGGAGGATGTAGCCATATTCTCGACCAAGGAACTGGCGATCGCGCACGACGATCGTCCCTGACTCGTCCACCACGGGCACCAGGTCTTCTTGCCGAATCATCAGGTCGCCCTGGACTGCCGGATGGGAGTCTTCGCTCCAGGGTGCATTGCAAACACACTGCACCCGCTCCATACCGAAGGCACCGATCTCGGTTTCCCAATATTGGTTGTGTTGATGGGCGGTGAGGAAATTTGCTTGGGTGACAAACTCAGCCACAAACCGCGATGTGGGTTCTTGGTAGAGGGTCTCGGGGGTGCCTTGCTGCTCCAATTGCCCCAACCGCATGACCGCCACCTGATCGGCGATCGCCATCGCTTCCTCCTGGTCGTGGGTGACGAACACCGCCGAGGTGCCTGTGGCTTTCAACACCTCACGAATTTCCTGGCGCAGGGCGACGCGCACCTGCACATCCAGGTTACTTAGGGGTTCGTCTAGCAACACCAGGTTGGGGCGTGGAGCCAGCGCCCGTGCTAGGGCGACCCGCTGCTGCTGTCCACCAGACAGCTCGTGGGGGTAGCGTTGCTCGTAGCCTTGCAAGCCGATGAGGGCGATCGCTTCCTGCACCCGTTCCTCAACCACCGCTTTGCCCAGGCGCTTCAGCCCAAAAGCCAGATTTTCGGCCACCGTGAGGTGCGGAAACAGGGCAAAATCCTGAAACACCATGCCCACCGATCGCCGCTCTGGGGGAATGCGGACGTTGCGGTTGGTCACCAGGTTTCCGGCGATCGCGATCTGGCCGCACTGGGGCTGCTCAAAGCCCGCGATCAACCGCAGCAGCGTGGTTTTGCCACAGCCGGAAGGACCCAAGAGCGCCAGAATATCCCCCGGTGGGAGTTCCAGACTGACATCGGCAACCGCCGGAATCGGGCAACCAGAAAACTGGTGAGACACACCAACCAGAGAGAGACTTGCGGGCATTGTGGATTGAGAGGGAGTTGAACGGGCAGCCAAAGTCATAATTTCATTACAAAGCAGTGCTAGGGAAGCGGTTAAGGCACCCATGGTTCGAGGAAGAACCCCCCGGTTTCTCATTGGCAAGCAACGATGAAACGGATGTCATCGTTCCTACAAAACGGGTTCGACTGGAGGATTGAGAGCAACGCAAAGAGCGTATGCCATGGTCCTTGATCCGTGCCTTCTATCAGCTTATGCTGATCCATCCTGCTATTGAAAGCAAAAATCAATAAGGTGATTGTATGCTGTGGTTGGGCGACGCCCATGTTCCTTAATGTTTCTATCATTCTATGCGTCAGGTTCCTGCATCCTCTCCCCAAACCCCGGCTCACCTTCTGCGGGAGGGTGTCAGTAAGCTTGGCCAATTGTTGGGATACCTGAACCTGTGGCCGATCGGCGTGGGCGCGATCGCCGTCCTGATCGCGTCCCCTGTCCTAGTGGTGCTGACGGGGTTGTTCACCCCTGCCCACGATGTCTGGCAACACCTGGTAGAAACCGTTCTCTGGCGCTATATTTTCAACTCCCTGGGATTAATGCTGGGAGTCGGCGTGGGAGTTGTGGGTATTGGCGTGTCCACGGCCTGGCTGGTAACGATGTGCCAGTTTCCCTATCGCCGCTGGCTGGAATGGGCGTTGCTGTTGCCTCTGGCTGCTCCGGCCTACATTTTGGCCTTCACCTACACAGAGTTTTTGGAATACTACGGACCCGTGCAGACTATGCTCCGAGCCTTATTCGGTTGGGAGTCGGCTAACGCCTACTGGTTCCCCAGTATTCGCTCCCTGGGTGGGGCGATCGCCCTACTGACGCTGGTGCTCTATCCCTACGTTTACTTGCTCACCCGGGTCGCGTTTTTGGAACAGTCAACCCGCACCCTAGAGGCCAGCCGGATCTTGGGCTGTGGCTCCTGGCAGAGCTTTTGGCGGGTGGCCTTGCCCCTGGCGCGTCCGGCGATCGCCGCAGGCACCGCCCTGGCTCTGATGGAAACCCTGAGTGACTTCGGTACGGTGCAGTATTTCAGCGTGCAGACCTTCACGACCGGGATTTACCGCACCTGGTTTGGCATGGGCGAACGCATTGCCGCGACCCAACTGGCGGCACTCCTCCTCCTATTTGTGCTGGGGCTGATTTTGGTTGAGCAATGGTTCCGCCGCCATGGTCGGTATTACCAAACGCGCCATCGCATGGTGCCCTCCCGTTATCCGTTGCAGGGATGGCGAGGGTGGATCGCGCTCCTGGTGTGTTTGATCCCAATCCTCTTTGGCTTTCTGCTGCCTGCTGTCTTGCTGGTGATTGACGGGATTCGCCATTTGTCGGAAATCACCAATCCGCTGCTGTGGGCCTATGCCCGCAATAGCCTGGTGCTAGCAAGCTTAGGTGCAGTGTTGACGGGGGCGATCGCCCTCTTCCTGGCCTATGGCCTCCGCCTGCGCCCGTCGCGGCCGATGCAATTGTCTGTCCGCCTAGCCGCTATGGGATATGCCATCCCCGGTTCTGTGATCGCTGTCGGGATCCTCGTACCCCTCGGACGCTTCGATAATGCCCTTGATGCCTGGATGGAGGCGAACTTTGGCATTTCCACCGGACTATTGCTGAGTGGCACCATGATTGCCTTGCTCTTCGCCTATTTGGTGCGCTTCCTGGCCGTTGCGTTCAACTCCGTCGAAGCGAGCCTCAATCGAATCAAACCCAGCCTCGATGATGCTGCGCGCTCCCTAGGGCATAGTCCGGCTTCGACCCTTCGTCGCGTTCATTTCCCCCTCATGGGCAGTGGCTTGATCACGGCGCTCCTCCTCGTGTTTGTAGACGTGATGAAGGAGCTGCCCGCCACCATCCTGATTCGCCCCTTCAACTTCGATACCCTTGCCGTGCGCGCCTATCAACTGGCCTCCGATGAGCGCTTAGCCGAAGCGGCGCTGCCCGCCCTGGCGGTTGTCCTGGCCGGACTGCTTCCCGTCATTTTGTTGAGTCGCCAAATCCAAAAGGCTGATTCAACACCGTCCTGATGGAGAGGGCGATCGCGCCATAGGGGATAAGCGAATCAACGATGCCCGAAAATGATGCGCCATAATGAAAAGTCTGACGAGATCTACCGAGAATTTTGATCATGCTTCACCGCTCAACGGCTGCTGCTGCTCTCTTTAGTCTGCTGTTCCTAGTCACGGCCTGCGCCGAACCTGACCCCCGTGAATCCTTTGCCGAAACAAAGGAATGTGTGGAGTGCGATCTAAACACCGAGGATTTCAGCGGACAAGATTTGAGTAATGCGGTGTTGAACCGTGCGGATCTGAGCGGAGCCGACCTCAGCCAATCTGACCTCAGCGGGGCGCTGCTTGATAGTGCCAACCTCAGTCAGGCCAATCTGAGTGGCGCCATTCTCGAAAAGGCCACCCTTGCCTCTGCCAATGCGATGGAGGCCGATCTCAGCGGAGCTAACCTATCGGGCGCGTTCCTGCGCAACACAGACTTTACCAATGCCGACCTTAGCAATGCCGATTTGAGTAACGCGGATCTGAATGGCGCTACGTTAGATGGTGCAACGTTGGATGGCGCAAACCTTGAGGGGGCAATGCTTCCTGACGGTACCGTTCAAAACTGAACGCGATTCTTCGGACTCTGAATTAATGAAATCCAACACCGATTGTTTGAAAGCGCGGCTCGAGCCGCGCTTTCAAACAACAAATATCTGGGTTTATTGATTCGCGATTCTCATCCCGATGCACCAGTCCCTTACGGCTCGGGACTGATGTCGATATCCTTGTCCGGTGGCGGAGAAGTAGGGTGCGGCTTCCATTGTTCGCCAAAGCCATACAGCCCAGCCAGCATCAGCCAGTTGAGCAAGTGAACGCGCCCGTCGTAGAGCGTCACGTCGAACAAGGCGTAGAGCAGACAGCCCAGAAAACCCAGGAGATAGGCTAATAAAGCGCCATTGGCGGCAGGAGAAAGCTGTCGACTGAGCCAGAGGCGCATGGCGCGGTAGCAGAGATAGCCGACAAACAGAGTGGTCAGGAGGGTGAGGATGAGTCCCGCTTCTGTGGCCAGCATCAGCCAGATGTTGTGCGGGTGAAACATCTTGGGATAGTTCACCGGATCGAAGGTGCGGGCGGGAAAGAGGAGCTTGAAGTTACCTAAGCCCCACCCGAGCCAGGGGCGATCGCGGATTAGTTCGAGGGCGATCGCCCAGGTGGCCACTCTCGGATCATCCGTCCAGTCGCCGGGGGTGAGCGATCGCCCGCCAATTCCAAATACGGCTGCACTGCCCACCACCAACCCCATGCCCGCCAGACTCCCTATCACCAGCTTCAGGTTGGCGCGAGCCAGCATCATTAGCACTACGGCACCGAGCTGAATCAACGCCACCAGTAGGCCATTTCGAGAGCCGGAGGTAAAGATGCCGAGGAGGCAAGACCCCGTGCCGAGTGCCACGGCAAACAGCCGCGACTTCCACCAAGGCGTGAGGTCATGCTGGAGTTTTTGGGATTGGCTCAGCTCGCTCACCATTAAACCCAGCCCCAGCCCCAGAATCATGACGAGATAGCTAGCAAAGGCATTGGGATGGTCGAAGGTGACCATGGCGCGTCCCCGGTGCGGTGCGAGGCGAATCGCGTCAATCCAGGGAATTTGCTGCCAGGGTGCGGGTAGGAAGGGCGATCGCAACCAATAGTGCCCCACACTGGCTAGGTTGATGGGAATGATGGTGATTACCAAATCGGTGGCGACCTGCTGCCAGTCTTCGATCCGCGTGAAAATCAGCGGCACGACAGCAAAGAAGAAAAAATAGGGTAGAAAGTTTCCCAGTTGCAGGAAGGCTTCGGGCCGGCTGTTCGCAAACGCGCAACTCAGCACCATCAGGCCGGTGATGCCCAACAACATCCAACGAATGCGCGGGGAAAGCGCCGCCTGCTTTGCCCGAATGCGAGCCGCCACAGTAACTATCAGCACGCCCAAAAAGCCGAGATAGGAGGCATAGGGCAATGCGACCAAGCTACCGCGTAATCCAAGTTGAAGAGACGGAAACGGACCAGTCCTCGTCTCCATGACGGTTAATAGGCTCCTTCGCCCGAGAGAACAACCCAAATGGTTCGAATGAGGATGTAGACATCTAACCAGACGGACCAATTGCGCACGTAGTAGGCATCCAAACTAACACGTTCTTCGTAAGCTAAATTGTTGCGCCCCGATACTTGCCACAAGCCCGTCAGCCCTGGCGTAACTTTGGTGTAGAGCCCAAATTTATCGCCGTACTTCTCGACTTCCTCGTCAACAATGGGGCGTGGCCCTACCAAGCTCATTTCCCCCCGCAGAATGTTCCAAAGCTGTGGAAGTTCATCTAGGCTTGTTTGCCGCAAAAACCGCCCCACCCGTGTTACGCGGGGATCGTTACGCAGTTTTTGATTGGTCACCCAGTCCTCTTTCAGCTCTGGGTGATGGGCCAAATAATCCTTCAGCGCTTTGTCGGCATTGACGACCATTGAGCGGAATTTCCAGGCTTTGAAGTGCTGCCCATTTTGCCCGATGCGGGTCTGTCCGTAGAAGATAGGCCCCGGAGAATCGAGTCGGATCAAAATGGCAATTAGCAGAAATAACGGGAAAACGAGCAGCCCCCCGACCAGGGTGGTGAGGCGATCGATCAAAAACTTTACGAGGCGCGGCCCCGGAAGGAGCAACTGTTGACGAATTTCCAGCCCCAGGACACCGCCCATATCTTTGGCGACCACCCAGAGGCTCGAAAAGCCAAACAGGTCAGGGATGATCAGCAGGTGGGCAAAGGTTTGGCCGTACTGTTCCAATAAGCTAAGGAGGCGATCGCGTGGAACGCCGGGCATCGCAACGATGGCATAGGGAATGTTGCGGGAACGGGCAATCATCGGAGCCAGCTCCAGCCCGCCCATCACTGGCACGCCCAGCAATGAGCCATGCTTCTTGGGGTCATCATCAAGCAAGACAACGGGCTTCAATCCAATACGGGGACGGCGCTGTAGCGTTCGCACTAACATTTCCCCGGTTTTCCCGGCTCCCAGCACAATGACCGGATAGCCCCACCAACGCTGGTCGGCAAACAAATAGCGGGTTAGGGCGCGGCAGGCCAACACCATGGCAATTGACAGCAACCATGCCATCACGAAAATGCCACGAGAGTAGAGTTCGCCGCTTCCCCGCAGGAAAACAGTTGAACCCAGGACAAAGTAGACCAGGCT
>JBCBSL010000144.1:0-12721 GCA_039819145.1 Cyanobacteria bacterium J06638_22 | reverse complement strand
CGGCGTTTTTTGCTCATGAATGACTCCTATCATGGTTCGAGTGATTCAGAGCTTAAGTACCTGTCCAGTTTTTGGGATCCACTATACTTATCAAGAATTTCCTGGGTGATTTCAGCCGCCGTCATTGGCTCTTTAGCGCCTTTCAGCACCTCAATAGCAGCTTCAGCGATTGTTCGTTCTTTCATAGCGCTTCAACCCGAAAAACAAAGACTAACCCCAGAGCCCATCATCCTCAAATAAAAGCTGCTGGACACTACCATCCGGCAAAATCTCAGGCAGCATCGCATCTCCCCTTGCTTCTGTCCCATCCCATTGGTTTGGCCAGGTATTCGCCGCAATCAACTCCTCAATACGGGCCAGCTCCTCATCATTAATCAAAAACACCTCAGGCATCCCCTGCTTTCTCGCCGCCTGATTCACCTCATCCTGCATCCCCAAAACCTTTGCCAGCATGGAGCGCCGAGCCTCCATATGCAACGGGCCCAACCGATTGCGCCCAATATACTTCGTCGCCGCCTTTCTCACTTCCCCCTGCTTGCGAAGCCGATACTGCGGCTTCTTCATCTCCCAGTACAACGCACGCAACCCCTGAAGCGGAGCCAAATAGGTCCACTTAGGTTGAGCAATCACCCGTTCCAAAGCCGCATCCTTTTGCACCAGCGGACAACCAATACAGCCCGTCCGCGCATTAATCGGTTCCACTTCACCTAGGTTATCTTGAGGATCATGCCCGTACACCTCAGCAATCTCAAACGTGGGGAAATCCAACTCAATATCCGCCTTCACTAGCCAGTCCCACACATGGCACACTCGCCAGTGCAGCAACGGAGCCAGCGTATCCGAGATGGCATCCGATGAGGTCTGCTGAAACCAGCCCTGACCGCATTCCCCGCCATCCTTCGTACAGCTCATCGCAATTCGCTGATCACGAGCCGCACTCTCGCCAATGCGCACCCCCGTCAGCATCAAAAACTTTTCACCCCGCTCCTGTCGCAGGTTTTCCAGCTCTTTCTCAATGCTCATAACCTTGAGCTTGGGTGTACACCAGCGAAAGGTATTGCTCGGCGGCGGCACTCCCCGCCCTAGCATGTATACAAAGAAACGGTGATCGAGTTTAGGCAGTACCACACGGGTATCAAAGCCCTTTTTTTCGAGAGCCTTCAAAACCCCCATCGCCGCATTGTGCAGGGGCGGCAACTCCTGGCGCGTATCGGCATAGAGCACCGTCACACTCTCCGGTCGGGGAATGTCACCCTTCTCAATCAAATCGGCAACTAACGTAACAGTTGCTGAAGAATCCTTGCCGCCTGAGAATGCGATCGCCCAATGCCGATACAACGATCCATAATGGCGCAATGACTCCGCCGACAGCTCAATGCTGCGTTCCAATGAGAGGCGATGGTTTTCAAACAGGCTGAGTGTTCTCATTTAGGCACAAAAGGCTACAGCGGATAGGGCTTAAATAGCGTCATTCTAGCGGTAAATATCTAGTTAAACACTACCTGCAGGTATTTTCTTATTCAAGGAGGCCGATATCTGAGTCAAATGAAAGAATCTTCGACGAATTCCGTACAAGTGTACTGTAAATGATCAAGGATGTGGATGTTGGGCAAATGCTAGCTGTCAGCGAGCGAGCGCTGGCCGAGATCGTACAGCTTTGCCAGCAAAGCCAGATTGGCAAATGTTTACCTAACGCTTTTTACATTCACCACTCAGCTTTGACCCATCTGGGTGAATGGCTCTTTCACCAGGAACAAGCCTCCCGAAGCCTAATAGATGCCGAACGACCCTTCACCCTGATCAAGTTCCACTTCGACCAGCCCAAGATTTCCTATCTCTACTATCCAGACTTTGACCAAGAACCTCATCCGCTATTGCGAACCAGCACGGTCGTCGATTGGCAGACAGGCACCGTTGAAACCCGTGACTACAGCGATGCCCCAAATCCCCCGCTCCTTCACCGCAAAGAAACCTTCCTTTCCCCTGGCTATCCCTGCTACGACAGCTTCGCTCATCTCACCCAGCAACAAGTAGCAATGGGTCTCTTCGATAATTCCCGCGAAATCGGTACCCTCCTCAACTGGGAAAAGCGACTGATCCAACAGGGTCTTGAAATCCACAATCATGCGTTGGCCTGTCCCTTAAAGTCGGCGCGAAAAGCCAAGCCTAAGATTCAACGGCATAAAGCTGCGATCGCTCGCGTCACTGCCTCCAAGCCTGTCCGTCTCGCTGCCGAAAGGGGTCTCTTCCCGCCCGAAACCACCTACTTCGACTATGGCTGTGGTCACGGTGCCGACATCGAGTACATCAAGCGATTAGGACTCGCCAGTGCTGGCTGGGATCCCTACTATCGCCCCGATGAAAACCACGTGTTTGCTGATGTGGTGAATCTCGGCTATGTCATCAACGTTATTGAAGACCCCGCCGAGCGGCGCGAAGCCATAATTAATGCCTGGAACTTGGCTCAGAAGGTACTGATTGTTGCGGCCCAAGTTTTGATTGATGATCGCACCCGAGGCGTCATTGCTTATGGCGACGGCATCATTACCAGCCGCAATACTTTTCAGAAATATTACGAGCAGGAAGAACTCAAAGCCTATATCGACCAGGTTCTAGGCGTCGATTCAATTCCTGTGGCTCTCGGCATCTACTTCGTCTTTCGCGATGAAGCTCAGGCCGAAGCCTTCCGCGCGTCCCGCTTCCGCTCCCGTACCACAGCGCCCCGCATTCGCCTCAAGATCAATAAATTCGAGGAATATCGCGAATTATTGCAACCGCTGATGAACTTCTACACTGATCGCGGTCGTCTCCCTGCTGTGGAAGAACTTGGCCATGATGCCCTTGGGCCGCTTCAATCAGAATTTGGCAGCATCAAGCGAGCTTTCAAAGTCATCCTACAAGCCACCGATGCCGGAGAATGGGATGCCATCTCGGAGAAACGCCGCAATGATCTGCTGGTATACCTCGCCCTTAGCCACTTTGGCAAACGCCTCAAATTCAAAGACCTCTCCCCCAGCATCCGAGCCGATATTAAAGCTCTCTTTGGCAGCTATCAGCAAGCCTGCACCGCTGCCGACCTCATGCTGATGAGCTTAGGGCGAATAGAGCTGATTGAAGAACGGTGTCGTCATAGTGCGATCGGGCAGCAGCGCCCCAACTCCCTCTGGGTACATATCTCCGCGATCGATCAGCTTGATCCACTCCTGCGCCTCTACGAAGGCTGTGCCTCCCGCACCATTGGACGCCCCGAAAAAGTCACTATTGTGAAGTTCCACGTCCAGAAGCCTCAGATTACCTATCTGTTCTACTCTGACTTTGATAAGGAACCGCATCCAGCGTTGCATACCAGCATGGCGATCGCCCTCCGCGATCTGCACGTCCGCTACCGTGATTACGACCAAGATAATCCGCCCATGCTGCACCAAAAGGATCAGCTTGTAACCGGGGAATATCCGGGCTATGCCAAGTTTGCCAAGCTCAGCCAGCAAGAGCGCAAATGGGGCTTGCTAGAAGACCTGAGGCCCATCTTTGACCGTCGCGGCTGGGAGCAGTGCTTAGCCGAGCATGGAGCAGAATTGAGGGGGCATCGTTTGGTGTGGCGTAAAGATGCAACCGAGTATCAAAAGCAGGCAGTACGACTGACTTAGCTAACGCAATAAAGCCAGCTAGATCTCTTTAAGGCGGGCTTGCCAATGCTCGACTCCTTTACGGTTTGGCATACCTTTATCAGTAAATGTCCAAAGGTCACGCTTATGCTGTGGACCATAGCTAATGTGAATCGGTCGTTCTGCCCCGTAAAAATACAACGAGTCAAACGGCAATTTTTGACCTAAAATCCACTCCACCAAGGCATCACTCGGCAGGTCTTTGATTCTGAAATCACACGCTGCCCCTAACCGCGAGCAGTAGTAAGTCCCATTCCGGTTCACTTCATGGGCCATGTGCTGATCCAGGTTCGGGCTCGCCCGACCATGCTTTATCCCGGTTGCCGGGTCTTTCTTGGCCAGCCATCGCTTCAAATCTGCTGAGCAAAATCCATAGGTGAGTTGAAAGCGCTCTCGACTAAATTCATCCATTACCGGATCGATGATGTGCTGACATAATGCCTCCAACGCTGGAATTGTTGCCTCCAGGCTCTTCGGATATGGATCAATCTGGTCAGCATACTTCTGGTAAGTCTGCGTACAGATGCAAAATGCCTCCAATGTTAAGTATTTCCCCAACTGGATATTCTGTACAGCATCACCATTCATGCGCTTCACCAATCTGTAGACAGTTTGCTAGACTGTAGACCCTGGTAGAAGGGAGTGTCTATAGGTTCAATCTCTTACTGGAAAGGTGTTTCTAGACCTAACTGTAGATATTTAATCGGTGGCCGCTGCTCCAGCTATCAGCGAGAGCGAAGCCGAAGCGCTGGACTATAAAGAAGCGCTATCACCGGACGAGAAACTATCCCTTGAAAAGTTCTACAGAACCTCAATCATAGGGGCGGACGCGCTCTGGGATCAGGACGGGCGACGGCGTTCTCAGATCAAGTTCTTAAAAGTGATCCTCGATCCTGAGAAAGCTAAGGCGATCGCCGCCAGTTCCACCAAAAATAGTCCTTTGACCCACAAGATTGGAAGGTCATCAAACTCCAGCAAGAAATCCTAGAAGCAAGCGGAGCCGCAGCGCTGATCCACGAAATTTGGTCAGGAGCTGTCACGGAGATTGAGATCTTCCCAACTTTTGATGATCGGCTAGAAGGTCAGTGTAGAGGGATATAGAGAGCAGGGAATTGGTTTTCTCGGAGAGGATAAGGGAACGCGATCGCCCAGTAGCGATAAGTGATGCACCAGTGCATCAAGGAGGAAGTCCCTGTCAGCCTTGATGTGCTTTCATCGTTTCGATGGTTTAGGTAATAGTCTCGATTCCGTCCTATCCACCCCCTAACGTATTGCGTGATCAGATTCTTCTCGGAATCTCCAGAAACAGCTCGGAATGCTCCCTAATCTCTGAGTTGCTGCATCTGAGTCAGCGACAGCTCAATGTCGGGAAATGCCTGCATGAGGATGTTTTGGTCAGCGGTCAGGTCTAAGATCTGCTCTGATTGATAGTCGGCCTCATTAACACCCGTGAACACATACAGCTTTTGGCCATTCACATCCATCACCCAGTACTCTCGAATACCTGCTTGAGCATAGATGGGCCGCTTCACGTTCAGGTCATAGTCGAGGCTAGTGTTGGCAATCTCAATTAACAAATAAATATTCTCAGGGTAAGGATGATGGTCGGTATAGTCTCGATACTCCACCACTGCGATATCAGGTTCCGGCTCGCTAGATGAGGACAACGTAATCGCCTTGCTCTCTCTCACTCTGGCTCTGCGGCCTAAGTGTTCCCGCAGATAGTCAGCCACATTATCACCCCTGCCTTCATGGAGCGAACCGACTGGGGACATCTCAACAATATCTCCATTCAAGAGTTCAACATAGCGATTATGAAGCAGTCCCACCGCGATCATCTGGTGATACTCCTCAACGCTCCATTTTGCTAGAGCTGGCAGTCTCGATTGGGTAGCGGATTGATGAATCATGTCGGAACCTGTGTCAACTCTATGTTCTGCCCCAAGTGATACAATTGCCCAAAGCCGTCGTCGATTAATTTGTACCGAGTTACGAGTTCCATATCGTACTGTTGCAAATCTAGGCTCAATGACGGATTCCGTGCTCGATATCGATACTCGAACCAGCGATCGCTGTTGGGAGTCTGCTCTTGTCGGAAAGCACGATTAAACTCAGCTAAGTCATTAGGTCGCCAGTAGTCCTCACGTCGCCAGGTGACTGTTTCTTCAAGAGCTGCTCCGGATAGAAATCTACCATCATTCCCCCCGTTTACAGCAATCTGCGCTTGGTCGCTAAGCCTAACCAATGAATAACTGATGCTGGAGTCGCCCAGCATTGTTTCAACGACTCGCAACAGCGGGATTGTCAGCCGAACACGTTGACCCAGTTGCAGGATAGGGCTTTGATCTTCAGTGGAATTAGTCATTTTCTGAGGTATCCATATCACGGCAGGAGAGTGCTGATATCCCACTGCAACCGAGAACTTGGTCGCTAGTCGATCCAAGGCATCCCCATGATTTTTGATGAGCCAGTGGCAGCGTATCTTGTCCGGAGCATCAATACGCACATATCCTAGTTTGGATGGAGGATGCAGTGTCCATCCAGGTTGCGAAACAGAAATTATGAGCCGCGAATCAAGTTCTAGGTGCTTCATGCCCGTTTCCATTGGTGGCTAATATCGCAAGCGTTCCTGGCTTTAGCCGAAGAATTCCTTCCAGCAAAGCAACCTCGGCAGAAGATAGCTGCTTTTCTTGTTTCAGCTTAATAAGCGCATCAGCGATCGAGTCGCGATCCACTTCATCAATCTGCTGTTCCGCCTCTTGTTGCTGGCTTAAAACAGCCCATTCTTTTGGGTATTTTCCATTCTGAAGCCCTTCCTTAATTGCCGTCTCCAGAACAAAGGATGCTGTTGTAGCAGCTTTAGAACCTTCAGTCTCAGCAAGTCTCTCAACAACTTGCCCGATCGCATCGGGAACTGTCACTGAAAATCGCTTACTCACTGCCACCACTCCATTTTTGCCTTCATAATCCCGCACTAATTAGCACTTTTCAAGCCTAATTCACATCAATCTACTCTTTCAGTAGCTTAACTCTGATTTACGTAGCTCTTCGCAACACAAATCAGCTCTTGAAAGAGTAAGTAAATACTTAATAGAGCAAATAGTTGATCTAAAGAGCAAATTTGCGCTAGTATTTATTCGGTTCACTTCAAACCAAGTCAACCCAAGACATCCCAAATCGTTGTAACTATGACTACAGCAACACAAAAGAAGTCAGTTCCGGTTCAATCCGAACCAGCCAAGACCATCCCAGTGTTCGGGTTCGACCTGGGTAATCGCTGGCACAAATTCGGATATGGCGATTCCATTCACAAGATTGCTAGCTATCGAGCCCCCCTCCCGGCTTTTCAAGACATTGCACCTTCTTACTTGCCAAGTGGCACTCACCTGATAGAGGGCGAGTCTCGCACGGTGGTCGGCTCTGGTGCCGTAGGGTACGGTGCTCGACCTACCTATCAGAATGCTGATGGAGCCAAATGGCATCACGCCAAGGCTTTTCTCTTTGCAGCACTAGCTGAATGCAATCTCTTTGGAGACGTTTCTATCAAAGAACTACGGACGGTCTGCCCGGATTCCCAAAGCAGTGAGCAAGTGGCTGCTCTGAAATCCTTGAAGGGTAGCCATCAATCCACGGTTGATGGTAAGCCCATCAATCTTTCGATTGCCAAGATTTCTATCTACGACGAGGGGCAACCTGCGTGGGCGATCGTGGTCAACAGTGGATTGTGGCACTTTCCGAAAGCTCTGAATGGTGTTCTTGATTTAGGTGGCGGCACTGCGATCGCCCGACTTATCACACCAGAAGGCCGACCCGTAAGACAGACGGAGTTAATCCTGCCAGGCACTTACGGTTTAGCGGAAAAAATTCAGTCTCACATGGGTGGGCCTCGATCCATCCCCGAAATCCTGAATGCGATTGAAGACGGTTCGTTCAGCGTCCCCAGTGGACGTGAATTCAAGTCCATCTTTGATAGCTGCCTTCCAGAGTGGATCGCAGATTTGCGCGGAGAAATGCGATCGCGCTGGTCGAATTGGGACGGTCGGTACGGACAAATCGCAATCTGCGGCGGTTCGGCTTCTTTGGCTCAGTCCCTGGCCCAAGAAAATCCCCGATATCTTCTACTCGACAATCCCCAAACCGCCTCGTTACGAGGACTTCTACTCAATGCCTAAAACCCAGAAATCGCGTCAACCCGGCGATCCAGTCCGAGTCAATCTCAGCGGTGATGTGGCCGATCATGTAGCATCTGCGGCTTCACAGCTAGGTATCAGCTTCAGCTCATACGTCCAACTTCGACTACAAGGCCAGCTACCAAGTCAAACCAATCTGGTGCCTTTTGAACTAACCCGGCAAGAATCAGTCTCCCAAAACCCAGGCCGTCCCTTGATGGCATTGCCTGAACCGTCTCAGACTACGCACGATGAACCAAAAATCCAATCTATTGCCGACTTACCTTCTGTGTAAACCCGCGATCGCAATAGCTCTAGTGGCGGTGATATTGGGCTTGGCTGGCAACACGCCCACCGGAGCCGTCGCCAACTCCGCTGTCCTCGTCAACTGTTGGATGAAACTCTAGGAGGTGATTCCAATGTCGAAGCTTGAAGACCACACAGTGAAATTTGAGAACCCGTGGAAGGAAATCACGGTGCAGGTACAAACTGTGTCAGATGCGATTGATATTGCAGTGGAGCGAACAGGAATTAGCCGCGACAACATTTGTGAAGTCGAGTTCCCTGACAAGAACTTTGGCGGAACAACGTCCCTCACGGGGTCAGCACTCTACTGGTCAATTTAGCGATCGCCCCACCAACCTTGGATAAAAACTAAAAATCCCCGCTCTCCAGCCTGAGAAACTACCGAGCGGGGACAAAACCGAAAGAGGTTTTTCCTATGTTACCGAACCCACCAGGTTTGAGGCGTCCCTATTATGCCTATTTAATCGAACTCTACAGCCCTCTGGGAGGCTCCAAGCATCAAGCGCAGTTCTACCTGGGAATTGCGCGAGACTATCTCGCTAGATTGGCCCAACACCGCTTAGGGAAAGGAGCCAAGATGCTGAAATTTGCTGCCGAGCAAAACATCCGTTTTGAGGTTGTCAAAGTTTGGGAGTTTACGACGTATTACGAAGCTAGAGCTTTCGAGTCTTGGGCAAAGCGCAGCGTAAAAAATCATAGACGCTTGCTGAAAATGCCTACAGGTGAACGAATCTGAGGACTGCTGCTAATACCAAAGGGAAGAGACTATGAGCTTAGAAAAGCTAATTTTTGACCCTAATTTGGGACATTTATACCCCCATCGCCATGCAGCTTCCGTGCTTGGCTGTAATGAGAGTCAGTTACGTCGCCTTCGCCCTCACCTTACAGAAGGTAGAGACTGGGTCAAGCTTCAATGTCAGGATCGAATCAAGCGTATCTTTTACACGCTCAGTGGGCTAAGAGAGCTGAATACTCGTCTCAACACACCTGAATCTCAAAGCTTCCTGCAAACCTTGGAATCATGTCTAAACCAGCAGAAGTCGGGCGGTGTTGCATCGGAGATAGGCACTCCGCAAGATATCTCGACAGCGGCATCGAGCACTCAACCCCAGCCACAAGCGATCGCCTCTTCTGCTCCTCCCGTGACCGAGCGCAAGCCTTCTGTTGTCCCTGTTGCCAGTGTGCCGCCGTCGCACGTTCCGTCTACTGACGATCTAAACCGTCCAAGTGAGGCTCTGGATAGTACTCCGCAACGTGCTTCGACATCGGATGCGATCGCCCGGTCTCAGCCGCAAGCGATCGCCTCTTATGTTCTCCCCGTAACAGAGCGCAATCCTTCTGCTGTCCCTGTTGCCAGTGTGCCGCCGTCGCAGGTTCCGTCTGCTTATGAATTAACGCCTCATAGGACCGCTGAACTGATCTTTCAGGCTCAGCGAGTCGTGGGAGATCAGATTGCCAAGACAAATGCGTCCCGTCCCATAACGATTCTGGAACGTTCGGATCGATGGCTGAGCAGTCAAGATACCGCTGCCATTGCAATTGTTGCTGTTTTATTGATGGTGCTTATGGGGTTGGGAACGTTTTTCTTGACCCGTGTCGTTTGGCGTCCAACCCCATCCATTGAAGCACCTCAAACTCTGTATCCACAAGGTTGATGACCTCTATTTAGGACGTGAAAATGGTTGATAAAAATCCTGTGAGTGGCAAGAAGCGCCCGAGCCGACCCCGGAGCATGAGCAATGGAGCCAGTCGCCGTATGGCTGTCCCTGAACCTGCAACGGCAGGTAACTTCAGCAACCGCATTGAGAGCCCGTGGACTGTCCCTGTTCATGAGCCAGGTCGCTTGATTCCTGGCGATATGTACGACCCTTCAACATCATCAGCTCCTCGAATTGATCGGGAGACAGCCGAGCAACGCATTAACGACTATGACGAGATGAAGGCTGCACAAGAGGTTGCTAGCGCTGGTTATAACTTTGTCTCCGGTGTTTTTAAGACTCACACGAGCTATCAGAAGGCGCTGGGAGAAGGCTTTAACGCTTTGCGTGAGACACTCGCAACCCGTCGCAGGGAAGTTGCGGCGGCTACCGCTTTTGTGGATGCGCATACCGAAGAGATGAAGTTCGCACGTTCTGTGCAACTGAATCAACAAGCCGAGATTGGCCTGAGAGGAGAGGAGTCGAAGACTCAACTGATGCAGGAACGGACAGATACAGAGATTGTTCAACTGCAAGCCAATATCCAAGCGCTGAAGGCTCAGGCTCAAGCGGCATTAGATAAGGCACAGACGATGAATTCACCTGCGTGAAATGTGAGGGAGCGCCCCTTTCCCCCAACCGAGTCGTTCGGAGAATAAAATGATGAATCCCGAAGATCAACGCGCTCAGGAAATTGCGCCTCGCTTTAAATCACTGACCCAGCTTGTTTACGTTACGAGCGGAGCTGTGGCAGGGATTTCGATCGCCGTTGGGATTGTTTCTGGTAATGCCGGGATCCCTGCGGCGGGACTTGGAGCTGCGGCTCTCAATGTGCTCATTTTGGGAAACTCCAAAGAAAGAGCCTCTCAAACTGCTGCAAGTTTACTGGTGGCGGCAGAGCGACAATGGCAGCAAACGCTTGAGCAATCAAATGTTACCTTCCAACGGTTTATCCGAGAGAGAGAGTCCTTGTCTCAACAGATTGAAGCGGAGCGAGACAGCCTTCGAGATCAGCTCAGAAAAGTGCAAGTCGAGTTGGCATCAGAGGTCGCTGATCTAAGTGTGCAGTTAGAGCGGAAAAGCAGGGAGAATCAAACCTTGCAGGCGCAGTTTGGCCGTGCTCAAGAAGCTTACTCTAGCGAAGTCCACACCCTTAAAGCTGAGATCGAACACTTACAGGGTTCACTGCTAGAGAAACGTCACAATTTTGCGACGCATCTAGACGCGATTGAGCTGCAAATTATTGGGGTGTGGGAACCCTTGTATCAAGGGTTGCTAGTGGTGTGTGATAGGTACGATCCGAGTCGGCCTGCAACCGATCTGGATTATGCTGGGAAACCCGCTGAACTCTCTCCTGATGAAGCAAAGCAATGGCGGCATTACCGCCAGTCCCTCACCGCTTATGATGTGGCGCTGAGAGGGCGAGTTGAGGCGATGTCGGAAGCGTGTGAGACGCATGATGAGGCTTATGGCTTTTTCTTAAATTTGATCGAAGAAATCGCCGTTAACTATTGCAAGTTATGGGGGAATGCGAAGGACTTGGAGCTTTTCTCGCACCATGAGGCGGAGAAACGCGCTATCTACCAAGAGTTTCAGCAATTTCGTGAGGAGTACCAAAACACAGCTCAAGATTGGATGGAGCGTAGTGAGGGGGTAGAGCAAGGCTTTACCCAAATTGAAAAATCCTTCAAAGCCGAGCTGGCTGATCTGCAAGAGCGAATTATCCAAGCAGAGGCGGAAAAGGAATTACTTGAGGGCCAGCTATCGGCAGCACGAGCACCTAGATTGTTTCGGGGCTCAACCAGTATCGATAGGGCTGGCAACCGCATCATCAAGCACTTTGCCGAGAGCGAAGTTATTCTGGATGCCGTCGAAAGCCTCAAAATTCCCGGCGGCTTCCAACTGCGGTTCAAGGTAGACCGCAACCCCGATGGTACCAGGCTTGCAGAGTCTGAATTTGACAAGCACTGTGAGGAGTTGGGCCTCTGGGGGCTCTCCCAACGCCCCTTGGATTTCGATCTAGATACTCGAAATTTCATGCTTTCCGTTGATTTGTACGGAGCCACTGGCGCTGACGCTACCACGTCTCAGCGCTCCACCCAGGTGAAGCGCACTCAAAGCCGAGGGCAGGAGCCTGACACCCCCGATCCTGCCGACATTGCCGCGCAGTTCCATGCGCTTGACTGCTACAGCGCTGGTGAGTTTGAAGAGGTGGTGAGTCTGGAGTGTGTACCTCGTGTGCGGATCGTGGCCGGTTCAACCGGGGGCAAGTCGCCCCTGATGGAGTTGTTCGCCTGTGCGATCGCTCAGATCCAAAAGGGCGAATTATGGCTGATCAACCCTATCCCTGGTAGTCCCAAGGATTGGTTCTCCGTACCCGGAGTTATCCCGCCTGGAAGTGATGGCATTGAGGTTGCTATTGAGTGGCTCCAGACTGCACATGACGAGTTCAGTCGCAGGCGCAAGGATCTACCCGGAGCCGCTAAGAAACCATTTATCACAATCCTCTGTGACGAAATCAATGCCATCGCACGGGCGTTTCCTGATTTGGGAACCGTGATGAAAGACTTCTATCAGCTTTCTGACCATACCCGCATGGGATTTCTCACTGCGGGTCAAGGGGGCAATGTCTCAGGCGTCAGTGGCGGCATGAAAACCGGAAAAACGGGCAATGCTAGCAAGTTGATGGCTGAGGATTTTGAGAATACAACTCAGGTTTTTACCGCTGCTGCCGCTAATACTTGGATCGAGAAAAATCTTTCTGGCAAGCATCGTAACACTTACAGCGAGCAACTTTCCGCGCTCAATGAATTGTGTGAGACCTTGAACCAAGCTGAAGGCAAGAGTGCTTATCCCACGGATCCAACCGCGAAGATCGTAACGC
>JBCBSL010000143.1:0-12852 GCA_039819145.1 Cyanobacteria bacterium J06638_22 | reverse complement strand
GCATAGTCCCAACGGCTGACGTAGGGAATATACATCACCGGCGTGCGGCTTTCAGCAATCTTTTCCATTCCCCGATGCAGATAACCGATGACGGGCTCGCAGTCGACGACGTTCTCACCGTCGAGGGTCACAATCAGCCGCAAGACCCCATGCATTGAAGGGTGGTGCGGCCCCATATTGATGACCATCGGTTCGGTCTTGGTTTCGAGCATCGGCATAAGGTTGGCTCTCCTATCTGCAAAGCTTCTGCGTCAGTGAATGGGGAATAGGTCTCTGGTAAACCCCGAAGGGAATCATGAGCTAAAACAGACGATCGCTCACTCCCCGGAAGAATCCCTACCCTTGATTATGAAGGATTATGGCGATTTCTGTTGGTGAAGTCTGTCAGAGAGCTATTTCAATTCATTTGTCTATGTATAAGCTATGCTTCATAGGTTTGAACTTATCCTGGCTGAGATGCTTTAGGGTTGGATGCCGTAGGGCGATCGCTTCCTCCCTGCGTTTCAGCTCAGCTCAATTTGTAGGCTGGCTCAACTGTCACCCCAGTCAATATCTTTGCTTGTGTACGGTTCCCAAGACGCCCTTTTTAGACCACGCTGATTTGCAAGAAGGTATCCAGGTCGGCAAAGGAACCGGCGTAGGTCACGGTCGGTGTGTCGTATCCCTTGAGGTTGACCGTGTGCTGCTCAAAGAGGTTGGGATTGGACAGTGTGGTCATCAAATATTCGTAGGTGGTTTCGCCCAAGGCCATGTCGACGCCAATTTGTTTCGTTGCTGATTCGAGGCGGAAGGCAGCGTTGACCGTGTCGCCCAGCGCTGTGTAGTCGGGGCGATCGCCCGTTCCCGTATTGCCCACCATGGCATAGCCGGTATTGAGGCCAGCGCCGACTCGCAGCGGGAAGGGTAGGGGGTAGCGCTCATGCAGCTTACTGGTCATCTTGTGTAAGTCGCGGAGGGCGCGGGCAATCTGGAGCATTTCTTCTTGATCGACCCCTTGGGCGCCATGGATCCACACCGCCATAATGGCATCGCCGATATATTTGTCGACCCAACTGCCATATTCCCGAATAATGTCTCCGGCGCAACGAAACCAGGTACCAATGGCTTCTGACAAAATCTTTTCATCGATTTGTCGCGTCATCACTGTAAAGTCGCGAATATCCACGACCAAGACAGAGATGAGACGGCGAACATGCAGGGTAGCGGTGGCGGTGAACTCCTGAGAATCAACGCCACTGCCCAGGGACGAATCGGTTCCCCCTGTCGGCATTTCGGGCGAATAAAATTCGAGTTCTGTTTGACCAAACGTAAGGCGATCGCCGTTGTGCAAGGTAACGGGCACACTCACCCGCCGCCCATTGACAAACGAACCATTCCGGCTGCCCAAATCAATGAGATAAAACTCCCCCGTCTCCATGCGCTGCAGCATTGCATGGTTACGAGAGATCCACCGATCGGGTAATACGAAGTTGTTGTCATCTCCTCGACCAACGGTCCAGCAATTGTTGCTTGTTAAGGAGAGATAACGATTTCCCGACTCAGTTCTTAAAATTAAGTGAGGAACAGGTTGTGAAACCACTGCGAACCATGAAATCGCCAGTTACAGCTATACAACAAATGCATCCTTTGGGTAGCACACAGTAGAGCCCATGAAAGTTCATTGGAGGGTTAAGCCCCCTCAACTATCATTCATACTGTTTTTATTAGTCAACCGAAAAAATATTCGCTCTAGGAGCGAAACTTGACCGGGCAAGATTAGGTAATCACCCTGATGATTAGCAGTAAATGCATTACATTCGCATTGTAAGGTGAATAACCCAACTGCCGCGTAAGTTCAGGATACCCAAATCATAACTTCCCTAGTCGAATGCCAGCGGAAATTCATAGAAAATGGGAAAACTTTTGTACGCTATCTGCAATTTCCGGTAGGTTTGGCCTTGCAGACAGCACATCGAAGCGATGGGAGAGAGCGATAGGAAAGAATGCACGCTCAAGCAAGGAGAGCGGCTGCAAAGAACAGCCCATCAACTAGAACCGTGCTAAGAACTGCACCGCTAAAAGCCAAGTGATGCAAGCGATCCGAGCGTAAGGGCACGCTACCGAGAGCCATCAATAGGCTGACGACGACGATGGCACAACCGATTCCCCAAGGCGTCTGCATCTGCAGCAGAGCTGCATTTAAGATAGCAGGTGCTTCCTCGGGCTGGGCAAACATGAGATGCCGCCAGTGGGGAATCAGGTGAACCAAGTAGAAATACAGATCAGTGAGCGCCGTTCCCAGCAACGAACCTAGGTAAAACCAATGAGCGATCGGGGTTTTGACCCGTGAGATGCCCCAGAGTGCCAGCGGCAATGCCAGAGCTTCGATCGGGAGATGCAAGAAGGGTTGCCAGCGAAACCAGCCCCAATAAATAGAACCCGCCAGCCAGGTCAAGGCAAACCCAGCCATCAGGTCTCCTAGACTTTGCGTCTCTTCTTGCCGATAAAGCGCGCGAACGAACAAGAATAGCACCCCCGTCAGCAATAGACTGAGCACGGGTAATGAGCGCACCAATGGAGCCTGAAAAAATACAGGTACCGACACGAGAAATGCAGATACAAAAAAAATCGCTCGTCGCCCCACACCCGATGATTCAGTGGCGATCGCAGTCGAAGGAAGAGTCGTAGAGTCAGAAAGGACACCGTTGCTAGCAGCCAAGGAAGGCGATCGCGGTGCTGAAGAAGAGGTAGGAGAGACAGGCAAAGTCAACAAGGCTTTCTCTGGACGAGGCTAAAGGGTCAGGACTCGCGTGCTGCGCTAACGCTGTGACCAAGACGAGGCTACAACATCAGCGCATCATATATAGAGTCGCTCAGGATAACGCAAAGTATGCGTAAGTCCCGAGGGTAAATACTAAAGGAAGACGAATCGTCTTACTTAGTTTACTTTATTTAACAGTTTCAGGCTAGCAAAAATACCCCTCCGGGGGATACGGCCTAAACGGAAGACAATCGGAAGCTTTGTTCATGATGAGCAGGGGGGATGGTGATTTTAAGGGGTCCTCATCCTTCTCTGAGAAGGCGATCGCTTATCCAGGCGTCGATCATTCATTAGGGAGCTCGATCCGGCTCAATTCTGAGAAGCTCAACATATTTTGTATCGTCTTATGCCTTTTATGCATTGAGCTGAGGGTCGGTCATAGTTTGCGAGTCCCGCAGCGCTGGGCTTTCAATCCATGATCGAGTTTGCCTGAGTATATAGCCTTGAACCATCGCACTGGATCGCAAGCGCTTGGAGTTTTAGAGCGATAGGAGCTGGGGCGATCGCCAACGATTTTTAAGGAAGGTTAAGTTGCACGTAAACCTTTAGCGAAGCACACCAAAAATAGTTGTATCCTCCCTGGCGGCTGGCGGCACATGGGCTAGACTCGGTTGAGACTGTGGGGTCATGCCTAGACGCCGTAGCAGGCTTAGCCTGTTTGCTGTTAGGGATGTCCGGCTACCCGGTCGTTGAGCAAGTCGATAACCTCCAGATCTTGGGAATGATGCTATTTTTACACGGCAATGGGTATGGCTGGATGCAGGGAATGACCAGTGCGATCGCGCAAACAATCGACACTTGGGTGGATCAACCCCTTTTCCTGGTGGCTACGGCGACGACGACGGTTGATGCCCCGGTGGGGCTTGTGAGTAGCCTCTGGCGAGCCATCGTTCTAGGTTTTGTGCAAGGCATGACGGAGTTTTTACCCATCAGCAGTACAGCACACCTCAAGGTGGTTCCGGTGGCATTGGGTTGGGGTGACCCCGGCGTGACCTACACCGCTGTGATCCAGTTGGGAAGCATTGCCGCCGTGTTGTGGTATTTCTGGGACGACCTGACGCAGATTACCCGAGGGGCGATCGCCGCCATCGCGCGGAAAGACTACCAGGCGCAAGATTTTCGCCTGACCATGGGCATTGCCTTTGGAACCATTCCCATTGTGATTTTTGGTCTCGCCATCAAGATTTTTATCCCCGACTATGACAACTCTCCAATGCGTTGGATGTCGACCATCGCCATTGTGTCGATCGTAATGGCCTTGTTGTTGGGGTTGGCCGAAAAGATTGGGCGTCGCAAGCGTCAGTTCGATGACCTGGATACACGGGATGGCATCCTCATGGGCTTGGCGCAAACCCTAGCGTTGATCCCGGGTGTTTCGCGCTCTGGCTCGACCCTCACTGCTGGATTGTTCATGGGGTTGGAACGGGCAACGGCGGCGCGTTTCTCCTTCTTATTGGGTATTCCTGCGATCACCATCGCCGGGTTGGTGGAATTGCAATCTCTTTTGGAAAATGGCTTTGGCGAGATTGGATTCCTGCCGCTGATCACGGCGATTCTATCGTCGGCGCTATTTTCCTATCTGGCGATCGCTGGCTTGCTACGCTACCTCAAAACTCGCAACACTTGGGTGTTTGTTTGGTATCGCCTAGGGTTTGGCCTAGTGATTTTGCTGGGTATTGCGATGAACTGGATTAGCGCTCGCTAGCGGCTGTAAGTTTCACCGTATCCACACCAAATTTGTTCAACGCCAACGATACACTAGAGGTATTGATCTGATTGTGGTTTGGCTGTGGGTTTGCCATTCAGCTATGCGTGAAACGTCTATCCGTCCGGCTCTTGTTACCCGTGTTTTGCCCGACTCCATTGCTGAGGAGTTGGGGTTTGAGGTGGGCGATCGCTTATCTCGCATCAACGGGCAAGCGCCGCGTGACCTGATCGACTATCGCTTCCTCTGTGCCGATGAGTATCTCGAGCTGGAGGTGTTGGACAGTCGGGGGGCGTTACATCAGGTCGAACTGGAAAAGGACTACGACGCAGACTTGGGGTTGGAGTTTGAATCGGCACTCTTCGATGGACTGATGCAGTGCAACAACCGTTGCCCCTTTTGCTTCATCGATCAGCAGCCCCCCGGGAAGCGTGACAGCCTGTACTTGAAAGATGACGACTATCGCCTCAGCTTTCTCTACGGCAGCTACCTGACGTTGACCAACCTGACGCCACCCGAATGGGAACGGATTGCCCAGATGCGGTTGTCGCCCCTGTATGTTTCGGTTCACGCAACCGAACCTGAGGTACGCAGTCGGCTCCTCAAAAATCCCCGTGCTGGAAAAATCTTGGAGCAACTTGCTTGGTTTCAAGAGCATCGACTGCAAATTCATGCCCAGGTTGTGGTGTGTCCAGGCATTAATGATGGCGACCACTTGGTGCAGACCGTGCGGGATCTGGCGCAGTTCCACCGAGGCGATGTGCCAGCGGTGGCATCAATTGCGGTTGTCCCCGTCGGGCTGACCCGCTTTCGTCCCGTTGAGGATGAACTTGTCCCCGTCACCCCGGAGAAAGCCGCAGAAGTGATTGCGCAAGTGCAGGCACTCCAAGAGGAGTTCCGGCGATCGCTTGGCTCGACAGTCGTTTGGCTAGCCGATGAGTGGTTTTTGATGGCGGGAGCCGAGTTGCCCTCGGAGTCGCATTATGAGTCCTATCCCCAAATTGGCAATGGTGTGGGGTCGATTCGGCAATTTCTCAAGGCATTTCAACGGGCAGCGACAGCCTTGCCCTCGCAGTTAGACTCGCCACGCTGCTTAACCTGGGTGGTGGGAAATGCTGTGGAGAGAGCCTTTCAGCCTATTGTGCAGCGCTTGAACCAAGTCGACAACTTAACCGTAGAAATGGCCGCTCTGAACAGCGATTATTGGGGTCAAACCATTACCGTAACGGGAGTGCTGACGGGAACAGATTTGATGCAAAAACTGGTAGGGCGAAGCTTAGGCGATGGGATTTTGCTGCCCTCGGTGATGTTGAAACATGACGAAGCACGGTTCTTGGATGATACGACTGTGCTAGATGTGGCCCAGGTCTTAGGTGTTCCGATTCATACTGTTGATGGAGTTGAAGGGTTGGTTGCAGCTTGCTCGGTGTCGGCGGGGAAGGTGCTAACTGAAGTGTAGGGCGATCGCCCATTTCCTGTTGAGATTAAGCGTCCAACTGGGCTAGATATGTGGCTAGAGGAGAGTTTGAGGTGGCATCTTGCACAACGGCGATCGCCGAGTGGTGATGGCATAATTTGCTGACCATTAGGGCGATGCTGGTTGCCCAAACAGTTGCATAAAGCACTTGTAAAGCATATGGAAAACCTCACGTCATCGGAGATTTCATGCATCAGGGTGGGAATTCTGGGGTAGTGCAGGGCGTGAGCGAAGCGGCGATAGGCTGGGCTCCTACCAGGTTTTCTTTGTGTCATAAGCATTGATGTAAATGTAGGGGCTAGCAGGTGCGCCGAGCTCTTGGGCGGGTAGAAAAAATTGGGTGACATCGGCGGAATCGCAAGGTTGTTTGAGACTCGACCGTTGATGGTAAAACAGCAGGAAAGAGGGCATCAATGCTAATCGGTGGGCGTTACGAGACAATTCGGGAGCTGGGTCGCGGTAGTTCTAGCAAGACGTACTTAGCCGAAGATACCTATCGTCGAGGGAATCCAAAATGTGTTGTCAAGCGGCTTCAGCCGATGCTGAAACTGCCGACTATTCTGGATAAGGCACGGCAAGTTTTTGAAGCCCAAGTAGAGGCTATCTACGAGCTGGGTAAGCAAGAGATCGCCCCCAAGATCTACGAACATCTGGAGCAAGGGGGCGATTTCTACCTGGTGCAGGAGTGGATTGATGGCCATGACCTGCGGCAAGCGTTTACGCTGGGCGATCGCTGGGATGAAAAAAATGTCGTGACGCAGCTTCGGGAAATCCTAGAACTCCTCATCCCTCTCCACGAAAGGAATCTGGCGCATCAAGACATCAAACCCGAAAATTTGCTGCGTCGTTGGCAAGACAAGAAGCTGTTGCTGCTGGACTTTGGCGGCTTTAAATCCATTCGCCACCTGAGTGTTGGGGCAGACGGAGCCGTGCAATTCACGAAGCCGGCTGGAACACCAGGCTACATGCCAAAGGAGCAACTGAATGGGGCACCAAGCCCTGCTAGCGATGTTTACGCAGTAGGGATGTTGGGAATTCAGGCGTTGACGGGGTATTTGCCCAATCAATTGCCGCGCCATCCAGCCACCAAAGCCGTCGAATGGCACGACCAGGCAGCGGTCAGTGCTGAGCTGATGGATATTCTTGATCGAATGGTGCATCCGGATGTGAGTCAACGGTTGGCCAATGCAACAGAAGCCTTGGCGGCGCTGCCAGTGAAGCGATCGCGCAGCATCTCTGCCGAAGAGATGGCGGAATTTCTGGGAGAACCGCCACCCCCGGTCTACAAAATGGTGATCGATCCCCACTTTGCCTTTGTGCGGGATTTCTCAGAGGGATTGGCGGCGGTCACCTTTGAGGATCGCCTGGGGTATATCGATCGCAATGGCAAATTTGTCATTCCACCCCTGATTGAGATCGACCCCCTCAGCCTTTATCGAGAAGGCACCTACCAGTTTGTGGAAGGCTTGGCGCGAATGATGGTTGATCACCGCTGGGGCTATATCGATGCCGAAGGGAAGTATGTCATCCCTCCCCAATTTGACGGAGCCGAAAACTTTGCCAATGGGCTGGCGCGGGTTGAGGTCGATCACCAATATGGATATGTCAATAAGCGGGGTCGGTTTGTTATTTCGCCCCGATACGAAAGCGCAGCACGGTATTTCAGTGAAGATCTAGCCGCTGTGGAAATTGACCACAAATATGGTTTCATCAATCGCCAGGGGAAGGTGGTGATTCCACCCCAATTTGATAGCGCAGACGGGTTCCATGAAGGATTAGCCCGCGTCACCCTCGACCACAAATCTGGCTTTATCAATAAGGGCGGCGAGCTTGTCATTGCCGCAGAGTTTGATGTTGCCCATAGTTTTAGCCAGGGGATGGCGCGGGTGCGCATTGATGGGAAGTATGGCTATATCAACACCACAGGCAAGGTGGTGATTCCGTCTGAATTTGATGACACCTTTAGCTTCACCGAAGGACTGGCGCTGGTGCGGAATGACGATCGCTACGGCTTCATCAACACCTCGGGCTTTCTGGTCATTCCGCTGCAATTTGAAGATGCGTTTCCCTTTTCCTCTGGGCTGGCTGCTGTCAAGCAGGAGAAGAACTGGGGCTACATCAACCCGCTAGGGGAGTTTCTGGTTGCGCCACAATTTGAGGATGCGTCTCCGTTTCATGGCGATCGCGCTGCTGTCAAAAAAGGCCATGGCTGGGGCTTCTTGGGAGAAGTTCGACCCTAGAGTTGCGGACAATTGGGCGGAACATAACGAAAAATTGGAGAAAGGCTAAAGCTTCAGCTAGAACGATGAGTTGCTGGGATAGCCTGAGTCCATTGCGATTATTTTTAGTCAATACCATGGTGAACCCAGGAGATTTCCTGGTTCACAGGTGAGCAATCGATGTTGGCGATCGCTCGTCACGCGGCTACCAAATAGCTGCCAATGGCTAGATGGTTGCCAGATAGTCGCCAGACAATTGCCAGATATTCTAATTGCCAGATATTCATCAGACGACTGTCAGCATTCAGGTGCAAGGAAAGGGAGAGAGTCTATGCAAGGGTTTGACTGGAAAGCGCTCCAGAATGGATCGGATATTCGTGGGGTGGCGCTGGAGGGCGTTCCGGGGGAGTCGGTAAATTTGACCGAGGCGATCGCCCACACTCTGGGTAAAGCCTTTGCGAGCTGGTTGGCGGCGAAACTCGTCAAATCGACCACCGAATTGAGCTTTGCCATTGGGCGCGATAGTCGATTGTCGGGGCCTGACCTCATGCAATCCGTCATGGATGGCCTGTCGAAGATGGGTTGCCTGGTTTATGACTGCGCGATGGCATCGACCCCCGCCATGTTCATGAGTACGGTTTTGCCGGAATGGCAGTGCGACGGTGCCATTATGCTTACGGCCAGTCATCTGCCCTTCAACCGCAACGGCCTCAAGTTTTTCACGGCTCAAGGTGGATTAGGCAAGCCAGATATTACTGAATTGCTGACCTTAGCGGAAAGCGATGATTTGCCTGGAGCGGCTTCTCCTGGAGCGATTCAACCCCGTGATCTTATTTCGGACTACGCGGCGCATCTGGTACAGACGATTCGGCAGGCGGTGAACCATCCTGATAACGTTGAGCAGCCCCTGAGTGGCCTCAAAATTGTTGTGGATGCAGGCAATGGAGCGGGTGGTTTCTACGCGCACAAGGTGCTGGTTCCGTTAGGAGCCGACATCACCGGCAGTCAGTTCCTCGAACCCGATGGGACGTTCCCTAACCACATCCCCAATCCAGAAAACAAGGTGGCGATGGCTTCCATCTGTGATGCCGTGATTGCCCAGCAGGCAGATTTTGGCATCATTTTCGATACGGATGTAGATCGGGGGGCTGCGGTCGATGCCGCAGGTCGCGAATTGAACCGTAACCGATTGATTGCTCTCATTTCAGCGATTGTTCTACAGGAGCATCCGGGTTCAGCCATTGTGACTGACTCCATCACCTCGGAAGGGTTGACCGCGTTCATTGAAGGCGAACTGGGGGGCGTTCATCATCGCTTTCGGCGAGGTTACAAGAATGTGATCAACGAAGCTGTGCGCTTGAACAATGAGGGTCAGGAATCTTGGCTGGCGATCGAAACCTCCGGCCATGGGGCGATGAAGGAAAACTACTTCCTGGATGATGGTGCCTATTTGGTGAGCAAGTTGCTGGTGGAATTGGCGCGATCGCGACAAATGGGGCGATCGCTCACCGACCTCATCGCATCCCTCAAAGAACCGGTCGAGAGTGAAGAGTTTCGCCTCACCATCAAAACGTCAGATTTCAAAGCCTATGGTGGCACCGTCATTGAATCGCTCCAGGCGTTTGCAGCGAATCAGGCCGACTGGATGGTGGTGCCCAAAAACTATGAAGGGGTGCGGGTGTCTTGCACCGCTCCCCAGGAAGACGGGTGGTTTCTTCTCCGCCTTTCCCTTCATGATCCCGTCTTACCCCTCAATATTGAGTCCGATTGCGAAGGAGGCGTAGAGCAGATCAAACACCGTTTGCTCTCGTTCTTTGAATCATTCGCAGACTTGGATCTAACGGCGCTTCACTAAGCTTGGAGAGATAGCTGTGTAGCGCCATATAGATTGTTTGAGATCCCACAAAGCAAGGGTATGGAATTTTGCCGATCCCCACCCTATAGCGAGCTGGAATTGAGGCTCTCGGCTTCTTCGGGGGTTTGGGGTAAGTGCAGCCCACATTCCTGCTTCATTCCCTGGAAGCGAGTGTTGCGCTCATGGGTGTCATCAGCGGTTAGTGGGCGACTTGAGTGCCAGTCGCCGACGGTGACATAGCCCTGGTCAAACAGCGGGTGATAGGGCAAATTATGAGCCATGAGATAGTCATAAACCCCCTTCGATGTCCAAGATAGAATGGGCAGGAGTTTGTACAGGCCGTTTTGTTGCTCGATGCGGTTTAACCCCTTACGATGGTCGGTTTGCCCCGATCGCAGCCCCGCCAGCCATGCTGTTGCCTCTGATTCACGCAGTGCCCGCTGCATCGGCTCTACTTTGCGGATGTAGTCGTAGCGGTTCAGCGCCGCCACATCGTGCTGCTCCCAGAGCTTGCCATAGAGCGCTTCCATGCGCGCCGGGCTGATGATGGATTGATAGACCTTTAAGTTGAGCTGCAACCGCGAGGTGAGTTGATCGGCAAACCGATAGGTTTCGGCAGGGAGATAGCCCGTGTCGATCCAAATCACTGGAATATTGGGGACGACCTGGGTTACCAAATGCAGCATGACTGCCGACTGAATGCCAAAGCTGGTGCTGAGCACCATCCCTTGACCGAAGGTTTCGACACCCCACTGAATGAGTGCCTGAGCGCTGGTCTCACGGTGGGTCTGATTCAGAGCGTTGAGATTTAAATCAGGCAGCCCAATACCGATATCTAGCATTGCATTCTTCATAATGGGTCTAATTCCTCGGCCCAACTGTCAGAGAGGATCCCCATAACCTGCTCTCTTCCAAGGTTCTTGTTCTATCGCATCATATCGGAAAGCTCGACCGAACGGAAAAAACCTCATGGTTTCTGGATAACGAAATGTATATCCGTGGAAAAAGGAAATGAGGTCAGTCGCTTACGGGGTCGGTTGGCGATCGCTCAGCTTTTTGTCCAGCCGTTGTTCTGCTGCAAGGCGCTCCAGGGAATAGTCCTGCAAATCTACAAAATGCATGTTAGCTGCCAGGGAGGGATGCACCCGTTGCACCTGACGATACATTGCTTGGGCGATCGCCCGATAGGTTGGATGTCCCTGTCGTCCGCTGCGCAACTCGGCTAAATGATAGATTTCCCGCAAGTTGAGGGTCATGCGCCACCGTACCCGATAGGCAAAGGGTACGAGGTACTCGGCTGCTTCCGGTAAGTCTTGCTCAATACGCTGGGTTGCCTCCGCTGCGGTGTCCAGCGCATCACAGAAGGGGGTGGCAAAATCTGAAGCGTCTAGCTCCGGTGGCACAACATAGCCGTGGCGCACGGTGAAGCGTTGGCGCTCCTGGGTGAGCACCCGGTGACGATGCAGATCCCGATAGGCTCCGATATCGGCCAGGATGTCGAAGGTGTAGTAGGCTTCCTCAAAGGCGCGACCGGGGCGGTGGAAGCGGGATGCGCGATCGCCCGCATAGGTATCGATGATGGCTTGGCGGTCTGCCGAACTGAGGGTAGCGCTGTAGGCTTTGACCTGTTCCAACGGTAAATCGCTCTGGGTATAGAGGATGGCGGCAATCACTTTACCTTCGGCATCCGGGTCGAAATGAACCAGTTCCACATCCTCAGTCGGAGCCGATTCCAGACTGTCGAGGTGCTGACGGGCGATCGCCCCGGTGTTTTGCCGATTGTTGGCCAGGTAGGCGGCGTATTGAGCGCCCCGTTCCGATTTTGCTCGTTTCACAAAGGAGGGAATCAGTTGGTCGAGTTCGTGCTGCATAGCGGAGCCGATGGCTTGCACTTCCCCGTGGGGAGATGCCGCTAGCTTGACCAGCAGATACTCAAATGCCCGCCCGTTACCAAACAGCCCCACATTGGTGAGGGTTGCCATTGGCAGCAGCCCCCGCAGCAGGTCGAGGGCTTTGGCTTTGGTGGCACTTTTGTAGGCGCGCTCAGAGGTGTCGGTATCCCGAGGGGTTTGCGATCGCACCCACTCCAGCACGGGGTCGATCAGGTTGGAATAGGTGTCGAACAGGCGATCGAGTGTTGTCTCATACAGTGCCGCATGGCGCGATGCCATGATCGCAGGCTCCCGACAGTAGAGATAGCGCCCATCCACTTTGCGATTGAAAAATACATAGCGCGTCGATTTTTCTAGGGGTGATAGGCCAATGCGGGCATCTTCGATCGCCTTAGCGGCAATGTTGCTAATTCCCTCACAGGCCAGATGGGCACCCCCCAGCTCCGCCACAGAATCGTCGCCATAGCCAACGAGGACGCGATCATAAAAAGCTTCGGCCTTCTGAATGGCGATCAATTGCTCTGTCGATGCCGACGCTTCCCCAACAATCTCAGAAAAACCAGACTCTGGCGCTTTAATAAACTCGTCGAGCAAGATCTGCCGCAATCCCTTCTCGCTACGGCTATAGCGGGAAAACAGCGCCCCTTTCACCACCTCGGGCAAACTGCGCAACCCAAAGATGGGTTGATCCAGGTTGGTAACAAAGGGCTGGAGTAAGGGGCGATCGCCCGCATTCAACGCTGGCGTGTGCAAAGGGTCTGCCATGATGATCGTTTAGACAAGGAAGGGCAAAGGGTAATCTTATCCCACTTCCATGCCACCCATCTATGCCACCCAAAACCAGATTGTGAATTGAATTCCTCCTCCTTGCTTGTCTTGCTTTGAGGCGATCGCTCGGAGGAGG
>JBCBSL010000142.1:0-12904 GCA_039819145.1 Cyanobacteria bacterium J06638_22 | reverse complement strand
ATGTTTAGCTTTACTATCACCATTTTCAATATTGAACATTGAATGATTCGTCCATGGATCTAGATCGCTGGCGGTTCGATCGGTTTAGATATCAGGACTGGATAGTAGACATTTTGTCTGAGATCGATAACTTCCTATCCGATAGGTTGCGTGTTTGCTGTTTGAGTAACGTTGACGAAACGACGTTTGCAAGGGCGCCTTTTACCCTTGAAATCCACTGTGAAGATTCGGTTGTGGACTACCTGTTGCCTGAGCAAATTGTTTAGTTATTTATTTTTTGGGAGCCGAGGTCAATGGCTTATACCATCAAAGATGGTTGTATTGTCTGTAACGACTGCATGCCCCTTTGTCCCAATGGAGCAATCAAGCCCTATGAGGACAAGAAGGAAGGCTATTGGATTGACCCGACGCTTTGTAATCGCTGTGAAGACTATGATGAACCACAGTGCGTTACCGTCTGTCCTGTTTCATCGCCTGAACCGTTGCGCCCCAAGCGAGGGCGCAGCAAAAGTACGCTTCTTCCTGCGGCTATTCTTGACATTTTTCTCAATGGCAAAAGCAATGCGTTTGCATCCTCGATGGTGGTTTGGGAAGCTTGTAATGTGTTGACTCAGCGCCAGGATCTTCCCTGGCAGTCGGATGAGAACGATACGCTTGCCTATTTACGCTCGGTTCGACGGGGAAAGGGGAACATCAGAATTCGGCTATCAGAAGCAGCTGAAGCCTCTACACCGGTACCGGCAGATACTAAAACAGCCGAGCTAGCGATCGCCCACCTCGACATTCGAGCAGCCTGTCTGCACTTAATTTTTGCCGCGTATGCTGTGACCTTGGATTGCCCTTGGCAGGATTCCTTTGTCATTAATGATCAACAGATTGAGAAATACCTGGGATTAGACAAGCGCAAGGATTTAACCAAGCTGGAAAAGCTAACGTTGGTGAAGGAGTTAGTCTGCCAAGCCTGTCGCTTACTCGTTACGGTGGATTGGCCTCGGCAGGGGCATGTACAGTCCTTCTCGCAAGCGGAACATGCGATTTGGAGTCTCTGCGACATTCAATACTACTTTGAAGAAGATGCTGAGGGCTATCGCCATCTCATTGGGTTGGGCTTTACAGTGCAACCGGGTATCTGGACGCAGCAGTTTCTCAACAAACAGGACTATCGACGGCAGACAGCCTACTACCAATACAGCACGTTGCCCCATTCCCTGCTGGCTGAAGTCATGAGCAACTGGCAACAGCATGAGGGGGCAATGCGTTTGCTGCTTTGGTTGTTGTTTAAGCTTCGCTTAGGCGGCGATCATCGTATTACGGTGCGAACCTTGCTCAAGATTGCCTATGGGGAAGATCGCTTGGTGGAAGCAACCACTGTGCGAGGGGCACACAAGCGCCTGCTCAAAACCTTTGAGAATGACCTGGAAACCATTTGCACCTACGGACTCAAACCTATTTTTGATCCTGAAACCTATCCTCCCGAGATTCAACCTTTGTGGGTGCGGCTGATTGATATTCCTGAGGATGCTGAAGACGCCCTCAATTTTTGGGCCGATGATGCGAATCGTGACATGAGCTTGACCGATACAGCTCCCCGCGACAAATGGCAGCGATTGCTTAATGCCCGCCTCTTGGGATTTGACGTCTCAGAAGATTGGCAACAGCCCAACCGCTCTCCGACCCGCAAAAAACGCAAGTCGTCGCGATCGCCCACCCCAAAGAGCAATGCAACACAACTCTCGGGAGGCGATATAAAAGCCGCTCGCCAGCGCCTCAAACTCAGCCAGCGGGCTCTTGCAGAAAAGCTTGGTAAGAGCCAAAGCTGGATTCGAGATATTGAAAATGGGCGCTTCAGCGTGGGTTCAGAGGATTTGACAACCGTGCGGCAAACCCTGGATCTCCGGGCCTAATGACACAGTATTGCTGTTGTGGGCGTATCGTGCTCACAACAGCAACGAATCTAGGCTGACTTGTGTGAATTTTGTGTCACATCAAGTCCGTCTGAAGACCCCAACTGCTGTGTGAGACCACTGTACTGTAGCGGATGCAAACGGGAGTTGGGCGTTAAGACTGTTCGGCCAGATCGGACATCAGCCGATTAGCTCTGAACCTCGAGATTGGAGGGAAAGCAGAGATTTCTGAGACTCGATGCAGGGAGGAATTCTCAGCATTACCTTATCGCGGATGGCTAAGTACCGAACAAAAACCGGGATTCCTTGGCTTTTGTCCGGCACTTAGGACGGATTAATACGATTGATGCGGTAAAGGTGTTGGGCCCAAATCAAAGCACCCACCATGACTGCAATCTGCAGCAACGCCGGGGCAAGAAAGAAATCCAGCACCAGGCTGAACAGCGCAAAGATGAAGAAAAGCAGCGCCAAACTCCTGGGACAGTTGAACCCAAGGAAGGCGGCTACGCAAGTCACACAAATGCTGATGAGAAATGAAGCATGCATCGGACAACAGGATGATTCCAACGGAATGATTTGAAAATGTTTCCTTATATATGAGATTCACTAATGACTCATCGGTATTAAGATATTACCCTTTATTTGCAATATAAGTTCACATATTCTCAGGAATTGTTACTTCTGATAGCGCAAACCTGTGCAGAGCCATGGTGCTACGCGCTCAGGTAAACCCCAATCCCTTTTTGTGGCTCGCAGCGCAGGGCTGTCAAAAAGGGGGTGATCCTATTCCCAATGAGGACAAATCTGGTTAGATAGCCGTAAGTCCCAAAAGTCGTTTGCTCCCGCTACTAAGCAGCGGGAGCAAACGACTTTTGGGGGTTCCTTAACCGGATTTGATGTAAAGCTAAACAAAATGCGATCGCTCCACCTACCGAAGTAGTTTGGGGCGATCGCACATGGTCTATGTCGAGTTGTCTGGGTTGTATTAAGAAAGGGAGGGTAGGTGTCCCAGGCGCGCTTTGCGAGAGGTGTCAGATCCATAATTGGTATCAGAACCTCGGTTCCCTCCCAATAGCTCTGCCAGGTCACGACCCTGGAACATCCCAAGTGCTGAACAAGATTCAGATTTGGGCGGTGTTACCGTTACACCACAGAGCTGGTGGGTATCGAATGTTCAAGTGCGGTCAAAAAGCATGGGGCATCGGGTAATTTGCTTATCCCCATCGCTGTGCTTAGCCAACAGTCTCGAAGCCTCCACTTTGCACATCTTGCATAGGCGCTTCAGACATCGTTCTATTTCCCATAACGAGTGCGACGATAAACGCCAGAATTGTCAGCACCACCAGTGACCCTACCGTTCCACCACCGTCGTCGTTAGAAACATTGCGGCGGAAGTTACAACTCAAGCAAACATAAACGCTGCCATGTTGTACAACGGCATTTTGTCCACAGCGGGGGCAAGCAAGATGGACATGATGTTGTGAGTGATTTTGAGTCTCAAGTTTCATGATTCAAATCTCCAAGGAGATAAGCTAGATGCACAGAGGCTGAGTACAGCCACGGCCTCGAACGAGGGCAATAGGACGAAAGCGAGAAAGGTGCTTAACTAGGACTCAGAAACAAGGGGGAATAAGATGGAATAAGGGAAGGCAAATCTCCTGATGATTGCTTAAAATGGCAAAGCTAGAGAGAACATTACCGAAACTCATCCAGCGGTTTTTTGAACGTTGAATTCATTAAAGAACCCCCATGTTGCTCGGGTTGTGTTGCAGATGTTGCAGCAACATTGAAAACAAACAAAATGAGAAGCTTTCTAAGTGTTATTTGTTGCATAGTCTGTATCCGTATGTCTCACCTTTAATGATGCGATCGCCCCAAATGATTCCCCCACTCATTCCTGAAATCCTCCTCTAGTAGCGACTTTTATGCGTTTTCTCTCAGGCACGAACTCCGTGTCAGTAAAAAGCTAAGCTCTGTAAATTTTCTATCGATCAAATTTCAGTACACTGAACACCTAAGTGTGCATAAGTATCGAACTATGTCCGTTGGACAACTGCCTAAACGTCTACGACTCACAACCGCTGGTCACAAAACTGCCGAATCTGCCCTTCAACTGCTGTTTGGGGGCAAAAAGTCTGACTTGGTCAGGGAAGCGCGGGTCGAGCGCACCACCATCTATCGGTTCTTCCGGCAAGAAAACCTACTCTTCGATAAGTTCGAGTCCATTTGTCTTGCCCTCGCCTTGGAGTGGGAAGAGGTTGGTGAGAATCCAGAACTTGTTCCAGCAGCGGCTCCAGCTCCAAATGGTGCTGCTTCAACCGTGGATCTGGAAACCCTCGTTGCGCAGGTGCGGGACTCTGTTCGCGTTCATGTTGAGCATGACTGTGGCACGGTGCAGTTTTTGGGCAACCCCCGTCGGGTTCATACCCGAGAGATTTACATCGACGTGAAGATGTATCAAAGTCTGCAGTCAACGCGCGATCGCTTTGTTGATCAGCGTCAGTTGATGGGGGAAAACGATATTGATAACTTCGATCGGTTGGGGACGGCGCAGTTCTACCATCCATCGAGCCAACGCATTACCGGCTCGTCTGCTGTCAACTTATTTCATCGCTTGTTCATCTACGGCAAGCCAGGTTCGGGGAAAACTACCTATCTGCGGTGGATCGCTATGCAATGCATTGAAGGTGTGTTGCTGGCAGATAAAGTTCCGATTTTCCTGCAGTTCCGCGACTTTATTGATCCGAATAACCTGCCCGATATTCCGACCTACATCACTAAATACTTGGAACGCGCCCAGGTTGCAGGCGCAGAAGGGGTGACCCGGCAGCTCCTGACCGAAGGACGCATTTTGCTCCTGCTGGATGGGCTAGATGAACTGCTCGAAGACCATCGCCGACAAATTCAACCCCTGCTGAAGCAACTGATTGCCCAGTTTCAGGACTGTCACTATGTCATTAGTTGCCGTCCTCCCCTCCAGATCCATTTGATTGGGTTTGAGGTGCTGGAGATGGCCGATTTTCAACGGTCACAAATTGCTGACTTTGCCAAACTTTGGTTCGAGTTGATTGTTGGATTTGACCAGAGCAAGCGATTTCTGGATCGCTTACGGGGACATCTGGCCATCGGAGAGCTGGCGCGGACTCCCTTGCTGTTGACCATGCTGTGCAATGTATTTGCTCGGGATGGCGAGTTTCCACCCAATCGCTCTAGCCTCTACCAGCGTGGGTTTGACATTCTGCTGGGCGACTGGGATGAATATCGCAATGTAGGACGGGATAGTTTTTATCGGCAACTGAATACTCGGGCTAAGCGAGCCTTGCTGAGCTTGATTGCCAGCCGCTTCTTTAAACAGGGGAAAACGCTATTTCCGCGTTGGGAAGTGGAAAAGGTGATTGAGACCTTTTTCCGTAACAACTGGGATGTTGACTTATTTGATATTGACCCTGATGCCATTCTCGAAGCAGTTGAGCTTCAGCATGGGTTGCTCGTCACGCGCGCGGCGGGCTATGCGTCCTTTTCCCACCTAACCTTTCAGGAATATTTAACCGCTGTTTTCTTAGTCGATCGCCAGGAATACCCCTACGTTTACGACCATGTGACCGATGAACGGTGGCGGTTTGTCATTGAGGTGATTGCTGAGCGCTTAGATGAAACCAAGATTGATGAGTTTTTGCTATCCATGAAAGCCAGTTTGGATGGCTTTCTCCAGCCCCATCCGAGGCTTCAGGAGTTTGTGCAATGGATCGCCACGTTTGTGGACACAACGATGGGGGCGTCTGAGGGGCAACGGACGTATCAAAAGACGCTCTTACGGGCGCGCTACTTTGTGTCGCTGCTGGAGGATGTGAGCGCGCCATCGGGCTTTTCGATGCTGTCGAGTCGGCGATCGCTCGAATTTCCAAACTTTGAATATGCGACCATCACCTACTCCAATCAGGTTTGTGAATTTCATGGTCTGCTGCTGCGTCTCTTTCATTCAAAGCCGGGGGATCACACCTTGTTCCCGGGCACTGTGAAGAAGCTGACGAAAATCGCACAGAAGTTCGACAATCTTTCGATGAAAAACTCTCTCGATAACTGGAACTTCCTCGCACAGCAGCAGTTGGCCAACTACCATAACGAGGCGGAATGGTGGTATGCACGATATCCGTTCTGGCAAGATTTAACTCGGCAGTTCCTCGCACAACATTGCGACATCAAATGCGACTGGAACTTCTCAGACGAAGAGAAATCCTTGCTACGACAGTACTTCAACGGCACGAAACTACTGGCGGATTGTCTCAATCTTTCGCGGGTGATCGAAGAGAACGAGCTTTATACTCACCTTGCGAATAACTTGCTGATTTTAGAAAGCGGCATCCATGAATCCGAGGGATAGCCCCCAAAATCATCCTTGGATTCTGCAATGCGCTAAAATCGCTCGGCAGTGGGAAACTCCTTTTGAGCCTGGGCTCGTGCCGCTTCTCCACAGGTTTTTGGGGTGGGAAAAATCTTGTCGGGATTCGCGAGCCGCTTTGGATCGAACACATCGCGAACCCAGAGCATCGTTTCCAGATCAGTTTCGTTGAATAGCTCTGGCATATAGCAGCGCTTATCTGCCCCAATGCCATGTTCGCCGGAAATGGTGCCGCCCTTTTTGACACAGAGCTTGAGAATTTCGCCGCCGACCTCTTCGACCTTCTCCAACTCACCGGGGATGGCATTGTTGTAGAGGATCAGAGGATGCAGGTTGCCGTCTCCGGCATGGAAGACATTGGCGATACGATAGCCACTGCGCTGACTGAGTGCTTCAATTTCTTCGAGAATTTCCGGCAGCTTGGAGCGGGGCACCACACCATCTTGCACATAGTAGTCGGGGCTGATTTTGCCGACTGCTGCGAACGCCGCTTTTCGTCCTTTCCACAGGGCCAGCCGTTCATAGGGATCCGTTGCCGATTGGATTTGGCGAGCGCCATTTTTGCGGCAGATGGCTTCAACTTTTTCACTCGCCGCTTCGACTTCGACCTCTAGCCCATCCAGTTCCACCAGCAAAATGGCCGTTGCATCGCGGGGATAGCAGTTGGTTGACACGACATCTTCCACGGCGTTGATGCTGAAGTTGTCCATAATTTCCATGCCACCGGGGATGATGCCCGCACTGATGATGTCGGACACACTTTGCCCCGCTGCTTCGATGCTGGTGAAGTCGGCCAGCAATACGCGGATTACGTCGGGGGTTTTGACGATGCGGAGGGTGATTTCGGTAACAAGTCCTAGCGTTCCTTCGGAGCCAACGAAAATGCCAGGAAGGTCGTACCCGGGCATTTCGGGAACCGAGCTGCCAATATTGACGATGGAGCCATCGGGGGTCACGATTTTGAGGCCAAGGACATGGTTGGTGGTGACGCCGTATTTGAGGCAGTGGACTCCGCCTGAATTTTCGGCAACGTTGCCGCCGATGGAACAGATAATTTGGCTGGATGGATCGGGGGCATAGAAAAAGCCACCGCCGCTAACCGCTTGCGTGACCCAGTTGTTGATCACGCCGGGTTGGACGACGACCCGTTGGTTCTCCAAATCAACATCCAGGATTTTCTTCATCATCGCGGTGACGATGAGGATGGAATTTTCTAAGGGCAAGGCTCCACCGGATAGCCCAGTGCCTGCACCTCGCGCGACGAAGGGGACGTTGTGGCGATCGCACACTTTCACGGCTGCTGCAACTTCTTCTGTGGTTTGGGGCAACACCACGACCGCCGGACGTTGCTTGTAGCTGGTCAAGCCGTCGCATTCGTACACCAGCAGTTCTTCCTTGCGGCGGATCACATTGTTGGGATCGATCACCGCTTCCATATCTCGGATAACGGCTTGCCAATCTTGTTTTTCCTGTACCGCAACCATAGGGTTCTCCCCAAACGTTTGATCCAGATGGTGAAAATGCCTGCCGAAGCTTGGATTTCCCGAAGAATGCGTTGGGCAACCCACTCAGCTCGGGGATCAGTGGGCTATGCCTCCACCTAACCCAACCTCAGCCAGCTCGATACCACCTACTGTTTATGCTACCGCGCCTTTTCTACGGAAAGGGAGATCTGTGTTGATGCCCTCAGTCCAGGACGAAGAATCAAACCCCAGCTAAAACTCTTGACTTTGGGCAGCGCAGGCATCGCCCGCGCTACTCAAAGTCAAGGGGTTTCTGATTTTTCCCTGGACTCAGGTTGATGCCACAGGGGAAATCCTTTTCCAGAAATCTTCTTCATCCTGAATAGGCAAAGTGCCTAGCTATCAGGTTATCTAGCCTTACGCATTGAGATTAGGACAAATCATTTTTTGAAAGCCGCGCGTCGCGCGGCTTTCAAAAAATGATTTGTCCTACGTGAGCGCGTAGCGCTATAGAGGCAGAATTAGGGCGATGAGGATGGCGGCGATCGCCCCCAGGGTTGTGTTGACAATATTGACCATCTCATTCGTGAGCCAGCGATAGCGCTCTTGGATCGTCGCGCCGATTAGGCTTTCTAGGTTGGTGGCGATGAAGGCGGCGATCGCGCAGGTTAGGAGATGAATGGCCGGAATCAGGCTAACACCCCAAGCAACCAGGGCGATCGCAATGCTACCCGCCACACCTGCTAGCGTTCCTTCCAAGCTAACGGCTCCTTCTGTTCCGGCTGGTACGGGCTTCAAGGTGGTGATGAGGAAGGTGCGCTTGCCGTAGGCTTTGCCGACTTCGCTAGCGCAGGTGTCCGAAAGCTTGGTGCTGAGACTGGCGACATAGCCCAACCCCAGTAGTGCGATACCTGGAGATCCAGGAGCAGCGGTTGCCAACACATAGGCTCCCAAGGCACAAAGGGCACCTGTCAGCGCCGAACCCCAGACATTTTCTGGCCCACGGGCTCCAGACCGCTTTTCGGCAATGCCTGCGGCTTCCTTCTCGGCCATACCAATGCGCGTAACGGCTGACCCGACTAGGAAGTAAAACAAAATCACTAGATAGCCGCGCCAGCCCAGGGTGCCCCAAATGATGATGCCCAGTGCCCAGGCATGGAACAATCCGGCGGGGGTCAGCAGCTTTTTGGGGATGATCGCGGCGATCGCAGCGAGGACGCTGTTGAGGGCGATCGCGATCAACCAGGGGATGAGCGCATTCATTGGCAAATCCTCTAACAAGGGCAGATTTGGGCGAGGGAAAATTCTATAAGCTTCACCATTCCGCTTTGCCACAGCGCGCGTTTCTGGGGCATGGACAAACGGGATGCGTTGTGGCGTGGCAGATCGTCTGAATCAGGGAACCGCTTCACTCAGCTACTCCTACGTTATAGCCTGCCATATTCAGGGCTTACGCAGTTTGATGATTTTTGGGGCGCAACTGCGCCCCAAAAATCATCAAACTGCTTTGGGTTTTCATTCCAAATGCGTAAGTCCTAATACACATCTAGGTTCAATCTTCTGGGTAAAAGACCAGAGGGCAATCAATAGCCTGGAGGATGGCGTAACTGCCCAACCACCTGGTCAAGGCTTTGGGCGATCGCCAACAGTTCCATCTCTCGCCATCGCTTGCCCACAATTTGCAGTCCAATGGGAAGCCCCGCTGTGGTTTGCCCGATTGGAATCACAACGGCTGGATGGCCGCTCAAGTTAAACGGCATTGTGTAGGCTCCATTGGCTACCGCATGGGGATAGGAACGCCCATCGATGTCAATGGCGCTCCAGGAGGGGCGATGGGAAAACGCCGGAGTGGCTGCAACGGGCGTTAACCAAGCATCCCAGTTATCCAAAGCCGCATCTAGATCAGCGGTGAAGTCTTCCCGCTCCGTCAAGATCTCGAAGTAGCCTTTCAAGGTGGGATTTAAAAGGTCGGGGAGGAGACGGCTGAAATCGCCCAGACGGCGGAGCGTAGGCTCGCCCTGGGTCGCTGTGCGAAATATCTGCGTTAAACTTCGACGCAGGTTGTAGCGATCGACAGGCTGCGCATAGATATTGACGTAAGCGGCTAAGCGACCATAGAGATGCAGGATTTTGGAAAGATCAAAGTTCTCAGGTTGCCAGTGCTCGACCGACACCTTGGCATGAACCAGCGTTTGCCGCACCGTTTCCATCGCCGTGCAGATCTCTACGGCAACGGGCACCTTGTCCCATTGGTCGATCCAGGCCAATTTGAGAGCGATCAATGGCTTGTGCGTTGAGCGATCGAGCGGCACAGGAGGAACATCGGGACGGCGGCGATCGGCTCCCGCAATCAGCGAAAAGCAAAGGCGAATATCGTCGAGCGATCGCGCAAAACATCCAACGGTGATCATCTGTCGCAGGCAACGGGGCATGCCCGACACCTCTGGGATTTGTCCGGCGGTCGAAATGCGGCGATCGGTGGGCTTCAAGCCATAAACACCACAGAAATGAGCTGGTTGCCGCACTGACCCAGCGATGTCATTGCCCAGGTCTAACGGTGAAAGTCCAGCAGCAACGGCAGCAGCGCTCCCGCCCGAACTACCTCCTGGCGTGTAGTCAAGATTCCAGGGATTATTTACCCGTGGAAAAAGAGCGTTGGTGCTTTGGTAGTCACCCGCCAACTCCGCCATATTTGTTTTGCCCATCACGATGGCTCCCGCCGCCCGGAGCCGCGCTACTACCGTTGCATCTTGCTGTGGAATGTAATCTTTGAGGGGAATGTAGCCTGCCGTGGTGCGCAGTCCCGCCGTTTCAAAAATATCTTTGATCGTGATGGGAACGCCGTGCAAAGCACCCCAGATTTCCCCACGGGCGATCGCCTCATCCGCTTGTCTGGCGCGATCGCGCGCTTGGTCTTCGTTCAGGGTGCAAATCGCGTTCAGCTTCGCGTTATGCTGGGCAACTTGGGCGAGGTGGGCATCCAACACCTCAACCGCCGAAACCTGGCGATCGCAAATCATTTGAGCCAACTGGCGTGCGGGAGCAAAGGTGAGGTCAATCATACGCGTCAGGCCGATGAGCTTGATAAAGTTAATTGTATTCACTTTTAGTTAATTTTGTTAACTAATCATGGGGCGTCCACGCAAAGGCCAATCTCTGACACCGCATGATGTTGTTCAGGCAGCGATCGATTGCCTCGACCGGGAGGGTGAAGCCGCGTTGGGGGTCAATCGCGTTGCGCGGGAGTTGGGAGTGAAGCCACCCGCCATTTACAAGCATCTGGATGGCAATGCGGGGCTGCGCCGCGCTGTTGCCCTAGATATTTGGCGCACTTACCTGGCCGCTTGCCAAGCCCGGGTGGCAGGCATCACAGAGCCCCGCGCGCTCCTTCGCGTGGGCGCACAGGCAACCCGTAACTTTGCTCAGCGCTTTCCCGCCCGCTACACCGTGATGATGCAGTACCAACTGCGTCCCACCGATCCAGAGGAAGCCAAAATCATTCAAATCTCTCTGCAACTTTTCCAGCGATCGCTACAACTCTATGACCTCAGCGATGCTGCCCTGATCGATGCCATACGAATGGTCAATGCTGCTATTTATGGCTTTATTTCCCGAGAGCAGCAAGAACTGATGACCCTGAGCCGCTCACCGGATCAAAGCTATGAAGTCATGCTCGACGCGCTCATCGTGGCGATCGAGCATATCCAACAACGGGATCAGTAAGGCAAAATCCAGAGCGGCTGGTTGAACCGATTACATTTCAGCGTTTGCGTTTTCTACCTCTGGCGCACTCTCCGCTGCGGCGTCTGGAGGTGGCAAGGGGATCGAGGCGGGTGACTGGTGAGGAGTGACTGGGGCGATCGCCTCATCTCCATTCACAACACCGTTTTTCATCTTCTCCTCAGCATCGCTGTAGCCAGGGGGCTGTTCTGCTGTTTCAAGGGCTTCTTCTTCAACCTCTTCGACAACGTCTTCGTCAGTAAGTGGTTGCAGCAGCGTTTTCCAGGCGGCTTTAAAGCCGACAAACGCGCTGCGCGTTGCCCGACCCACGGTTTGGGCTTGCTTTTGCACCGAGGCAACACCTTGATCCATACGCTGCACGGTACGGCTAGCGCTCTGAACTCCTTCACTCACCTCCCCCGTCAGTTCGCTGAGTTCGGAACCCGTCATTTTCAGAGCTTCAAGGGTTTGGGGAAGTTCGCGATTGAGGGTGTCGAGTAGCTTCTCGGCACTGCGAGACAGCCGCGCTAGCTCCAGCAAAGTGGGCAATGCCGCCATCAGCACTGCTGTTAGCGCGATCGCCAGCAGGAAGCAGGAAAACGCTAACCACAGCAGCGGATTGGATAGGGCATCGGGTAATTCAAGCAGAATCACGGGAGGAAGCAACAGGAGGGGGGTCTTCTTGAGGGTCGCGATCGCGCTGGCTAGCTTCGAGTCCGGCGGCGATCGCGAGCTTCAGACGATCGAGGGTGCCATCCCAGTTTTGCGTCGCTTTGTCGGAAACGCGATTCGCCTGAATTTGAACAGTGGTTGAAAGATCTTCGGCCAGCTCTGGCAATGCATCGGCGGCCTTTTTAATGAGGCGTCGTGTTTCACGTCCAGTACGAGGGGTCAGCAGCAGCCCCGCAACTGCACCAGCTGTCGCTCCCAACAACATGCCTGCGAAAAAGACTCCGGTATTGCCCGAACGATTATCTGCCATGCCTGACTCACGTCTTTGAGAGATCTGCGATTTAAGCTTAACATTGACTGTCTTTGGATGACCGAAGCCGTCTCAGACGCGATCGCCGGAGCGGCGTTTGCTGTGTTTGCTGCTGCGGCCCTGCGTTCTTCGCCACAGAGACAGGGCAAAACTGACAAGGGCGATCGCCCGTCGTGTTTGCTGCCACCGCACCTGCCAAGGCAACACGTACTGTTGCCGCACAGTAACAAGTTCCAACTGGCTCTGCAAAAGCACTAAAGGAGCCTTCACCAACGCCTGCTGAAGCTGAAGCTCGGCCGCGTCGATGCGACTCCGCAACTGCACCAAGCCACCGCGCCATTGCCACAAGCGCCACGCCCCATAAAAGCAAGCGAAAGCAAGCCCCCCATTAATCAGCAACACGACGACAACCAACCCCAAAGCCTTTCCTAACCCC
>JBCBSL010000141.1:0-12990 GCA_039819145.1 Cyanobacteria bacterium J06638_22 | reverse complement strand
CTTGCCGGAGAACGGCAATCGCTATGAAATTATCGATGGAGAGCTTTTTGTGACCCGTGCGCCGCATTTGAAGCATCAGGATGTTGCGGGGTTGATCTATGCAGCATTGCTGAGCTGGTCGCAGCAATCCAAATTAGGAAAGCCTTACATTACCCCCTAAATCGTCTTTTCAGAATCCGACAGTGTGATTCCCGATGTGGTGTGGGTCAGCAATGCGAAATTGGATCAGCTTTTGGATACGGCGGGGTATTTAACCGGGGCACCGGAACTGGTAGTTGAAGTTTTGTCCCAATCGGAAAAGGATAAGAAGCGCGATCGCGAAACCAAGCTCAAGCTCTATTCGGTCGAAGGCGTCATTGAATATTGGATTTGCGATCGCCAGTCCCAAACAATAGAAATCTACGAACGGGACGCCGGAATTTTGCGGAAAACCCGAACGCTTTTTGCTACGGATACATTAACCAGCCCTCTCCTGCCAGACTTTCAGTGCCTCGTTCTGTCGATTTTTGAGTAACAGCGAGGGATGGGGCGATCGCCTAACGGGATAAGATCTTCGACTTCTTTCTCAAACGCAGTGCATCTTCTTTGCTCAGAGGCGGAGAAGTCGAAGATCTAACCCTCTGCAATAGGCAGGTTCGCCCGAGCCGTTATCCTGGAAACGGACAGTTTTGATGGAACGGGGACGAGAGAAACGGATGCAACCGATTCATGTGATTGGCGGCGGATTGGCGGGAACCGAGGCGGCGTGGCAGATTGCGCGGGCGGGAGTTCCGGTGGTGTTGCATGAGATGCGACCGGAGCGGCGATCGCCGGCCCACCACACCGAGCATCTGGCGGAGCTGGTGTGCAGCAACTCTTTTGGGGCACAGTCGAGCGATCGGGCATCGGGGCTGTTGCATGAGGAATTGCGTCACCTGGGTTCTGTGGTGGTTGGCAAAGCCGATGAGCATCAAGTGCCTGCGGGAGGCGCGTTGGCGGTGGATCGGGCGGTGTTCAGTGCCGACTTAACGGAGACCCTGGCGCAGCATCCCCTGGTTGAGTTGCGGCGGGATGAAGTGACCGCGATTCCGGCGGAGGGGGTAGTGGTGCTAACCACGGGACCCCTCACAAGCGAGGGGCTATCTGCCGACCTGCAACGGTTTACCGGGCAGGAGTATATGAGCTTTTTTGATGCCGCCAGCCCGATTGTGGTGGGCGAGAGCATCAACCAGGAGATTGCGTTTATGGCGTCCCGCTACGACCGGGGGGAAGCGGCCTATCTCAATTGCCCGATGAATCGGGAGCAGTACTTGCACTTCTGGCAGGAGCTGTGCTCTGCCGAGCAAGCAGAGCTAAAGGACTTTGAACGGGAAACGGCCAAGTTCTTTGAAGGCTGTTTGCCCATTGAGGAAATGGGGAAGCGGGGGGAAGACACCATGCGCTATGGTCCCCTCAAGCCCGTGGGGTTGTTCGATGCGCGATTGGGCGACTTCCGCGACCCAGCGAACCGAGAGAAGAAACCCTACGCCGTGGTGCAGTTGCGCCAGGAAGACAAGGCAGGGCAACTGTGGAATATGGTGGGCTTCCAGACCAACCTGCGCTGGGGTGAACAGAAGCGCGTTTTTCGCCTGATTCCTGGCCTGGAACATGCGGAGTTCGTTCGCATGGGCGTGATGCACCGCAACACCTTTATCAATTCGCCGGAGTTGTTGGGGACATCGCTCCAGTTCCACACGCGCCCCACGCTGCTGGCGGCGGGGCAACTGGTGGGTACCGAGGGCTACACGGCAGCATCAGCAGGTGGTTGGTTGGCGGGAACCAATGCGGCACGGGTGGCGTTGGGGCAGGAACCACTAACTCTTCCCGTCACCACCATGATGGGAGCGATGTTCGACTTCATTAGCTCGGCAGAGCCGAAGCATTTTCAGCCGATGCCCCCCAACTTCGGCATCCTACCCGCCCTCCCCAAGAAAGTTCGGGATAAGCGGCAACGGTATGGGCAGTATCGCGATCGCAGCCTTGCCGATCTCAATACCTGGATTCATCACCATCATCTGCCTGTGGTTAAACCTGTTGAGGCGATCGCTGCGACACTATAGAACGGTTTCTCGAAAAGTCTATTCCGCTGGCTTCAAGGGCATAGCAATAGACCCATAGGTTAGAGCACCTTCTTCCCAGCTTGGATTCCCGCGTATGCGGGAATCCAAGCTGATCGGACGCTTTGATCGATAGGTGTCGGGTGGATGCCCATGAAAATGGGCATGACAGCCTCCATTGTCCTAGCCAGCCCTTCAGTTGCAATAGATGCTGTTTCAAAATTCTCCTAGGCTCTCAATTTTTCTAATCCTGAGTCCTACTCACCCCCAGCCCGGGGGCTTCGGTGGGGAGGAGTCGCCCTTGGTGTAGGGTTGCGCCGTGGAAGGGGTCGTCGGTGAGGTTGAGGTGGCTATCGAGGTCGAGGTGGGTGGCAAAGGCTCCCAGGTGAGCGGCGGCGGTGTTGGACAGGGCGCTGTCGGAATAGCAGCCAAACATGATTTGGAGGCCATGGGTTTGAGCGGTGTGAATCATCCGCAGGGCTTCGCTGAGGCCGCCAGATTTCATCAGCTTGATGTTGATGCCATCCACTCGCTCGGCCAGTTTGGGAATATCTTGACGATCGAAGCAGCTTTCATCGGCAAACAGCGGCAGGGGCGATTCCTGGCGTAAGCGGGGGAGGGCGTCTTCCCAGCCGACGGGTAGGGGTTGCTCCAGGTAGGTGACGCCGCGATCGCCCAACCAATGGCTCATGGCGATCGCCCCCTCCAAATCCCAGCCACCGTTGGCGTCTACACTCACCTTTGCCCCCGCAGGGACTTTCTCTTGTACGGCTGAGAACATAGCCTGATCCGCCTCTAGCCCTGCGGGACTGCCCAGCTTAATCTTTACGGCTTGCACATCCGGCACTGTCGCTAGCCAGTCTACCAACCGCTGTTGTGCCGCATCGGGGGTGTTAATGCCAATGGTGACTGAGGTGGGAACCGTGCGATCGCGCTCCAACCCCCACAGCTTCCACAAGGGGAGTCCCGCGCGTTTGCCCAGCCAGTCGTGCAGCGCCAGATCCAGTGCAGTGCGAGCAGCGGATAGGAGGTTGTGGCTGTCCATCAGCGCTTCGATCGCTTGACGGTCGAAGGGAGTGTAGCCATCGAGGTTCGACAAAAAGGTTTGGAGCGCTTGGGCGATCGCCTCCGTTGTCTGAGGCGTTCCGCGCACAGAAAAGGGTGAGGCTTCCCCCCACCCTGTGATGCCATCATGGTCAAGCACGAGCCATAGATTCGTTGTTTCGGCAGTAGTTCCCCGGCTGATGGTTAGAGGAACGCGCTTGTGAACCGTAAACGGGTGCAGATGAATTTGCATGGCGTGCTGGATGGATGCGTGCTCCTGCCATCATAGGGCGATCGCGCCGTTCGGCGGTGGCGTTCCCGGACATTTTGTGGGCAGCTCTACAGAGCGCTCTGCCCCTGTCCATTCATAAATCTCCAGCATGGCGGCACTACAGGAGGTACACCCAGAGCACTTCTCGACGACGGGTAATGCCCGCACGCGTCCTTTACGAATGAGCCGCTGCAACATCGAACGCAGGTGATCGGCATCCGTATGGAAATGGGTAGCCAAGTCTGCCAGAGAGGCATGGTGGGTTTTGGCAAGATAGGTTTGAAGATCGGTGAGAATCATGAGCTTAAGAAACACAAAGGCACAAAGACACAAAGGAATGAGGAGAAGAATTAGAGGGCGATGCGTTTGATGCCATCTCTGATTAAGGGGGTATTGAAATTAATGAGCAGCCCAAGCCGATGTTGGGAGAGCTTGAGATAGGTCATGAGTTGAGCGGTGTGAATGGGGAGAAGTTCCGCTACGGCTTTAAGTTCAACAATGACGCAGCGGTTGACCAATAAATCGAGTCGGAACCCTGCATCAAGTTGGACATTTTCATAAATCACTGGCAAAGCCAGCTGACGATCGACGGTTAAGCCTCTTTTTGTCAGCTCGTATTCCAGGCATGTTTCGTAGACGCTCTCCAGAAGTCCTGCACCCAAGACGGAATGAACCTTGAATGCCGCATCAACAATTTATTTTGCAACCTGATTTGTTGTGTTGTCGATGGGTTTCATCGCAGCTCCCTGTTGTTGAAACCGCAAATACCCAGAGGCACAAAGCCAGCAACGGGAATATTCCCTTTGTGTCTTTGTGCCTTTGTGGTGAATTTTCCCTATTGTGGGAGGGCGCGTTTCCAGCTCCGCAGGAGGAGAAGCGTGGCACCGAGGGCGATCGCCAAGCCGATGATCCAACCCATTGAGGTCGTTGGGTGTTGGCTAAAGGTTGCGCCTTGGTAGAACAGGACAGCACCCCAGTACGCGAGGCCCGTTGTCCACAGCCCAACAAAGGTCGTCCATCCGGCGTTGGTTTCGCGGAAGACGGCACCCATAGCAGCGACGCAAGGGAAGTACAACAGCACGAACAGCAGGTAGGCAAAGGCTCCGGCCTGTCCGTCGAAGCGGGTTGCCATGGCTCCAAAGGTTCCTTGGGCCACTTCTTGTTCTTCAGCAGCGGTTTCGATGTCGCTCACATCGCCCACATTGAGGCCGAGGGGGTCGAGCAGCACGGCAGGTACTTCTGCCAGGTTGACCGGAATCGTGGAGACAGCTTTGCCAAGGCCACCCCAGAAGCTGAAGTCACCTTCGTCTTCGGGTTCAATGCCTGCGGCGATCGCATCCTCTTCAGCCAATGCGCCGTAAAGGGAATCCAGGGTGCCAACCACCGCTTCTTTGGCAAAGACGCCCGTGAAGATCCCAACGGTGGCGGGCCAGTTATCCTGCTGGATGCCCATAGGCGCAAAGGCGGGCGTGATGGTACGGCTAATGGAGCTGAGCACCGAGTTGTCACTATCATCGTTGCCAAAGGAGCCATCGGTGCCAATGGAACTCAGCAGGCTGAGGATCATGACCATAATCACAATCACTTTACCGGCGCGCAGGACGAAGGCTTTCAGCCGATCCCAGGTGCGCAGCAACACGCCCTTGACGGTAGGGATGTGATAGGGTGGCAGCTCCATAATGAAGGGAGAAATTTCCCCTTGCAGCAGGGTTTGCTTCATCACAAAGCCGGTAAAGATGGCGGCGGCAATGCCCAACAGGTAGAGGCCGAAGACGACGTTCTGTCCCGACAGGGGGAAGAAGGCCGCGGCAAACAGGGCATAAACCGGGAGTCGCGCCCCACAGGACATGAAGGGATTCATCAAGATGGTGAGCAGGCGATCGCGCCGACTCTCCAACGTTCGTGTGGCCATGATCGCAGGCACGTTGCAGCCAAAGCCAATTAGCATCGGCACAAAGGACTTACCCGGCAATCCCACCCAACGCATGAACCGATCCATGACAAAGGCGGCACGCGCCATGTAACCCGAGTCTTCCAGCACCGCGACGAAGAGGAATAGGAAGGCAATGACGGGAATGAACGTGGCCACGGTTTGAATACCGCCACCCACGCCGTTTGCAATCAAGACTACCAGCCATTCCGGTGTTCCAATGCCACCCAGGGTATGGCTGACGGCATCTACAAAGATGGTTCCGGCGGCGATGTCGAAGAAGTCGATGAAGGCTCCCCCCACGTTGATAGTGAAGAGGAACAACAAGTACATGCAGAACAGGAAGATGGGAACACCCAGCCACCGATTGAGCACGATGCGATCGATGCGATCGGAGGTGGTGATGCCAACCTCTCCCTGACGATGGGCGGCGGTTTGCACCAGATTGCGAATCCAGCCATAGCGACTGTCGGCGATCAAAATATCCACATCTTCGTGGCGCAGTTGATGAATGCGATGCCGCTGTTCGGTTAGGGCACGAACCAACTCTGGGCCACTGCCATTGGGAGCGGCGGTATCGTCCTGCTCCAGCAGCCGTAGTGCCGTCCAGCGCGAATCAACGGGGCTGAGGGGCAACTGGGTGGTGATGAGCGGTTGCAGCGTGGCGATCGCCTCTTCCACTACAGGTGGGTAGGCCACATAGGCATGGGTAATAATGGGACGATCTAGGCTGGTGGCGATCGCTGACTTCAACGTATCAATGCCCTGGTTGCGTGAGGCCACAATGGGAATCACCGGACATTGCAGCTTCTCAGACAGCGCACTCACATCAATGTCGATGCGCCGATCTTCCGCCATGTCCACCATATTCAGCGCAACGATCATTGGCAGACGCATTTCCATCAGCTGCGTCGTCAAATAGAGGTTACGCTCCAGGTTGGCCGCATCCACAATATTGACCACTAGATCGGATTCACCCGAGGCAAGATAGGTGCGGGCAATGGTTTCATCCAGCCCTGTATCGGCATCTTCTGCATCCAGGGCGTAAACCCCCGGCAAGTCCACAACCGTCAGATCCCAATGGTGGTAGCGATAGCGTCCTTCCTTGCGATCGACCGTTACACCGGGCCAGTTCCCCACTTGTTGGTGGGCACCCGTTAGGTCATTGAACAACGTCGTTTTGCCGCAGTTGGGGTTCCCGACCAGACAGAGGGTGCGCTGTTCTTGGCCCGACCCAGAACGGTCATTCGACCACGCCGCATCGTCGCGACGAGAAATTTCTTTCACCATGATGACTTAACCTCACACTAGACAGTTTGGGGGTCAGTTTTTGATTCGGCGTGCTCAATTTTCAGGGCATCGGCTTCGGCTTTCCGCAGGGTTAGATCAAACCCCCGCACATGCAGTTCTACGGGGTCACCCATCGGGGCAAGACGCAACACTGTGAATTCCGTACCAGGGGTCAAACCCATGGCCAAAAGCTGACGCTTATAGTGCTGGGCACTGTCAGCAAAACCAGTGATGCGTCCCCGGCTACCTACAGCCAGGTCGCGCAAACGTAAGTTGCTCATATCGGAATGTCCTTTGTTCTCCAGGTATACGGTGCTGGATACGTCCTAACTAACAATTGAAAACGTGAGACCCATAGGGTTGGCTGACTGGGGATTAGGGGGATTGGCAGGGGGTTACTCGAACCTTGTGTGCCATCCCCGCGCCTAGCCCCAAACGGTTGTCTTGAATCGCCAACACAACCGAACCACTGTCGGTACGACTGATAACTTTGACAACGGCTCCTGCAACGATGCCCATACTGGTCAATCGATGGGTAAATCCTTGACCTCCTGCAAAGCCAACGACTTCGACCCTTTCTCCGATCGCCACCATAGATAACGGAAAGGTTCCTCCAACCTCTTTTCTGTCAGTCGGGGCTGGATTCGCCTCCACTGAATGCGTGAGGGTAGGGGCAACCGGATCAGAGGTATGGTTGGACGGATCATGCCGTTGTTCTGACGGCGCATCGCTTTCCTCACTGATGAAGGTAAATCCCCAACCAGCGGGTGCAGCCCTGCGTTTGTGGCGATGTCGAAATGGCATAAGCAAACCCTAAAAAACGTGCAGAAGACAGCGCACTGTCGTGAAAAAAGGTTTCAGAGAAGTAACAAACTCAAGTTGTTGCAAATCTATAGTCATCCAGTCAACCATGCGTTGAGATATGGCGAACATGGTGCGATTTGCAAACAGAAACTGGGGAGCGATCAAACTGCGATCGCCCCTCAAGCTTTATTGGTAGCAATAACCCTAAACGCGTACTGCTAGCCACAACCCATTCCATGAGCTGGATTGCAGCGTAGATAACCGTTTGAGCAAATTGTCAATTTTATGGCTTCTTTATGGCCTTTAATTTTTAGCCAATATTCGGCCAGTAAATTCGTCGTGCACAAAAGACAGGCTAAATCAACGTCACACTGCCTTATGGAATAGAAAGTTAGCTTTGATCGAGGGATCTTATTGCTAATCTTTCTGGGGTCAGAATAGCACTCTTGCAAATAGTTTGCGAGAAACTTTATGCGGGTTTAATGAATGAGAATCCCTCTTTAAAGGGGCTCTGGAGGATTGCTTGTATTCGTTAAGTTCTAAAAAATTGTGTAACTGATTTTCAAGAGGATGATTTTGAAAGCTTTCTAAATGCAACTGAGTCTCAAAAAAGGAAGAGGAAGCCCTATCTATTGGCAATGGGAGATGCTGGGTATAGCCTTACGCATCGAGATTGGGACAAATCAGTTTTTGAAAGCCCCGCGACGCGGGGCTTTCAAAAACTGATTTGGTTCTACGTGAGCGCGTAGCGCTACAGTTGGCCAAAGGTCTTGTGCAACTGTAGCCATCAACGTGAGGCCAAGAGAACTGGGTCATTCCCATGGCAATGGGAATCCATAGACAGCTTGTCGGACAGCGTATTTAGCCTTTCTGGATTCCTGCGCAGGCGGGAATCATTCATGGCGCTGGCGCGCCACCCCAAACGATGAAAATCTATTTGCAGAGCAATGACAAGAGTATTAGTAGAGGTTTTGGAATGGGGCGATCGCCTCAATCCGCCCAGTTGCTGTCTTCGTCGTCCCAGTCATCCCAGGGACTCTTCGAGGGAGTATCTGGCTGCTTCCGTGGCGGGGGTTGGAGGGGAAGTTCTCGGCGGGGTGACTCAATGGCGATCGCCTTCACATCCACCACTATCTGATCTTCGGGGGAAAGGGAGCGATTGGCGGCGGCGACAATCTCATCAATTGTTGGCTCATCCGGTTCAATGGTGGGTTGGATGGCGGGTTGCTGGATGGCCGTTGCTTCCGTAGGTGGTTCTTCCCAGCTACTTTCCCACTCGTCTGTTCGGAAGGGGACGGTTACATTCTCTGGAGTTTGTTCGGGTATTCGAACGGGAGGCTGCAGGGGCTGTGGCGCATCTTCAGGGGCTTCCCAGTCCTCATCCCAGGGGACTTCCTCGTGCCCTTGCGCGTCAGCTTCAGTGGCGTCGGGAGCGATCGCAGATTCCGATGCTGCCGACTCCGCAGGCAGCGGTACATCGTCCCAGTCGTCTGCTCTGCTATCGGTCATCTCATCTAACGGCTTGGGGACAGGCGCTTGGAGCGTGCTATTGGCAATATCTTCATCCACCCAATTGGTGTCGGGCTCTGGCTCAATTCCAGGCTCCGATAAGGATTCCTCTACCCTGTCGTTTAACAGGCTATCGGTGAAAGCTGCATCAGCCGATGCGGTTGGTTGTGCATCCTCAGATTCGCCGGATGTAGGCGCGGGTTCATCATCAGCAACAAAGGGAGCATCGGTTGACGGTTCGGGTTCAGGGGTCGCTGCATCATCTGCAATATCGTCAGCCCAGCCATCTGCCCAATTTTGATCCCAGTCCTCTTCGTTGCTTTGGGCTTCATTGCGTTGGTCAGTATTGCTTTGTTCAGCAAAGTTTGGCTGTTTCGCCATTGGCTCAGGGATAGCAGTAACCCGTCCATTTTGTGAGGGGAGTTCGGAGGAGGGGGCGATCGCCTCATCCTCAACCACCGTCTCATCCCCAACGCCTATCTCATCGCCAGCCACTTGCTCCTCAGCAACTGTATGCACCTCCTCAACCGGAGATACCGTTTCGGGGGTTGGCGCTTCTATCGGTGATACGTCTGTCAGATCCGTCGGAGTAACGCTCGGCGATGCTTCGGCTATTTCGGTAGACGTTTCTTCAGCAGGTACGTCTCCCGTCAAAAGCTGTTCTGGCTCCTCCACCCTGTTAGCCGTTTCTGTCATGGATTCATCCGCAGCTTCAGTAGGCGTTTCCTCTATTGCTTCACCAGCAAATTCCTTCGTTGCTTCTGGGGTCGTTTCTGGCCGGGATGCCACTGGAGCTTCAACAGAAGACGCAACTGGAGACTCTGCGGGAGATGCTGAATGGGGTGGCGGAGTTGTCGCTTCTGTTGGTGTAGTAGGCGCAACTGGGGCTTTCGCCACAGGCTTCGTTTTCTTACGCTTTGCCGATTTTGGAGTTGCTTGCTTTGGCTGTTCTGCACCCTCATTCGTGGGTTGCTCTGTAGATGTCGCCACGCTCTCTTCCGCCACTTTTTCGGCTGAACCAGGTGCTTCTTCAGTTTGAGCGACTGCTTCCGTTGCTGTAGCTTTTGCTTGAGCGGCTGCTTTTGCTTTTGCTTTTGCTTTTTCTGCTTTCTTGCGCTCTGCCGGGGCTAGGGGTCTTTCTCCCTGCTCTGCTGATTTGCCGCTTGCCTTCTTCGTTGGCTTCTGAGCGGATTTCTGGGTGGCGTCTTCGGGTGGCGCTGACCGCAAGCGTGCCCGGAGCGGAGCGGGCAGCGGCAACCGCTCTAGCGTTCCAGACATCTGCGTTCCCCACCGGCTCACCTTGAGGAACATCACCTCGCCTGCCGACTTGCCCGAATCGGACACCCAGGTTTGCTGGTCATAGGGGGTCAACTGTCGCCGCATTACCAGGGTTTGCCACCCCAGCCAGCCCAGCAGAATGACGCTGGCCGTTTGCCCCAGCAGCACACCGCCTGTGATGCGTCCGGCCTGCACCCACAGCACGAGCGCATAGAAAAAGATGATGCCACTCCAAAGGAAATCGTTTTTCCGATGAACCTCAGGGAAAAAGAACGCCGATATATAAAGGACAAATCCGGCGAATCCAACAAAAACAGCAAGAACTTGGGCTAGCATCTAGTTCCTCCCTATGAGGACGATACTCCCATTTTGCTTGAGATTCTGCCGATTCATCAGAGAATTCTCGAATCGCCCGGAGATCGGGGTCAGCAGAGCTGTTCCAACAGAATCGGTCGAATCGGCAATCGGAGTGCTACTATCCTTAGCGAGTTCTGTTTTCATCACAGATAAGACTCCTTCTTTTTCTACAGACGCCCCTATGAATGCCTCTATGAACGCAGCGTGGCAAAAACTGACCCTGAGAAACGGTGCGCCCCAGTCCTGGATTCTTTCTAGCTATCTGCATCGATTGGTCGGGCTGCTGGCGAGCTGGCAACAGGGCAGTTTGCTGATGCGGTGGAGCGAAGGACTGGCGACAACGGTAGCCGCGATTCTCTTTTTCCTGGCTCCCTTTGTCTCCACGACGCTAATTGGCATTTTGATGATGGCCTGTGGTGCCTTCTGGGTGCTGCTAACCCTTTCGGATGAAGGCAGACCCGGCATCACACCGATGCACTTGGCCGTGTTTGTGTACTTGGCGATCGCCTTCCTGTCAACAGCGCTCTCTCCCGTAAAAATGGCGGCGCTCGATGGCCTCATTATTCTGACGCTGAACATCGTCGTGTTCTTGTTGCTGGCACGGGTATTGCGATCGCCCACCCTCCGCTCTACCCTGATCACCGTTTACCTAATGACGACGGCGGTTGTCAGCACCATGGGGATGCGTCAGTGGTTTTTTGGAGCCGATGCCCTAGCAACCTGGGTGGATGTGGATTCCAATCTGGCCGGAACGACGCGGGTATATAGCAGTCTGGGCAACCCCAACCTGTTGGCAGGCTACCTGATTGCCGCCTGTATGCTGAGTGCCGCTGCCGTTTTTGCCTGGAAGCGCTGGCTACCCAAAGCCCTAGCGGTTGTCTTGGTCTTGCTCAACTCCGCTTGCCTGGTGCTAACCTTCAGTCGCGGTGGTTGGATTGGCTATGTCGGCGGTGGGTTCGTCTTTTTGTTGCTACTGGTGCACTGGTTTAGCAAGTACTTGCCACGCTTCTGGCGTAGACTAGCGATTCCCTTTGTGTTGGGCATTTCTGCGGCTTTTGTTGTAGCGGCAGTGGTGGCAGTCGATCCGGTGCGCGATCGCGTCCTCAGCATCTTCGCCGGGCGGGAAGATAGCAGCAACAACTTCCGGCTCAATGTCTGGGCGGCAGTACGCGAAATGATTGCGGCGCGCCCCGTCCTTGGGATTGGCCCTGGCAACGAAGCCTTTAACCAAATCTATCCCCGCTTTCAGCGCACGGGTTTCACCGCCCTCAGCGCCTATTCCGTTTTCTTAGAAATTCTGGTTGAAACGGGCGTCATCGGCCTCATGGTCTTCCTGTGGTTGCTCTCGGTCACCCTCTCCCTGGGCTGGCGACGACTCCAGGAAATGCGGCAGGCGGGCGATCGCGATGGTTTCTGGCTCCTAGGCGCCCTGGCTAGCATGATGGGCATGCTTACCCACGGCTTAGTGGATACGGTATGGTATCGTCCCCAAATTAGTACCCTCTGGTGGCTCATGCTGGCGATCGTTGCTAGCTACTACCTATTCCCCAATCGATCCACCCGCGAAGTTGAGGATGGATCAACTGAATAATCAAGGTGAACATTATTAATTGCTAAATTAATTGCTAACGGTTTTGACCGTTTCGACCCCATCTTCCAGCAGGACGACCTGGGGTTGAGCCGTGTTGCCGCCATCAATGCGGGCAAGGCGAACCCGTCCGCTGATGATATCTTCGCCAACCTGGACGGGGCGTGAGGTTCCTTCGTTGGGCACTTCTACTATCACACTCACCTGGTCCCCGATCTGAATGACGCCGCTGATGCGGATTTGGTTTGACAGGCGCTGGGGTACTACAGGTGCAGGCGCCGCTGCTGGAACAGTGACGGTCGAAGGTGCCGCAGGTGCCGCAACGGGAACCACTGCGGATGGCGCAGGCAAAGAAATGCCCGTGGCCGAGGTCTGAACCGTTGGTGGGGCTGGCACGCCTCCTGGCGCTGCCGTTTCAGGAGTCGCAGGGCGAGGTCGAATGCTGACGGGACGAGTGGCCACCGCGCCAAACGGATCGGTGCGTCCTGTGGGCACCTGCGGTAATCGCTCCAAGGTGGTTTCGCGAATCAATCCCTCTGGCAGATTGCCTGTTGGTGCTTGGGCATCGGGATCATCTACTTCCTCACCTGCTGTTCCGACGGTAGCTGGGCTGGTGGCAACCGCTTGCTGTTCGGAGGGGCGATCGCCCGCGTCTTCAGATTGGGTGGTGTCTGTTGTGGCACATCCTGATGCCAGCAGCACCGTGCCAACACCGGCCAGAACCCAGTGTCGAACCTGCCGAATTTGCGATTGTTGCTGCCTCATACCCCACACCTCACAAAATTCTCTCCACAGCATAGCGACGATTGCAGAAAACGAATCAGCGAATTGATGCCGTCTCAAG
>JBCBSL010000140.1:0-13021 GCA_039819145.1 Cyanobacteria bacterium J06638_22 | reverse complement strand
GGGAATCGTACAATCTGGGGGCAGGCTAATTTCCGCAGAAGATTCTATATCGCCTTCTACACATCTGCTTTAATTGTTGTCCTGATATTATTAGCTTTTCCAGCCTTTATCTTTCCCGCAATGATGGTGATGCTGTCTCTGGCAATTGTCGTTTTCGCTCTCATTATGGGGTTAATGCGTGGCACCGCTGGTATGTGTCGTGCCGCTGCAGAATACTAATTCAAAGAAGTGCGCCTGCTCGCAGGCGCACAAGGTATCGTCAATCTATCGAGAACACAACCTAACGAATCACATCAATCTGGCTCAAAGCCACGGGTGTCGCTTCACCCGATGCCAGGTCTAGCGGGAAATTATGAGCGTTGCGCTCATGCATCACCTCAATCCCCAGATTGGCTCGATTGAGCACATCGGCCCAGGTATTAATCACGCGTCCCTGGGAATCGAGCACCGATTGGTTGAAGTTGAACCCATTCAAGTTAAACGCCATGGTGCTGATGCCCAGAGCGGTAAACCAGATGCCCACCACTGGCCAAGCCGCCAGTAAAAAGTGCAGGCTACGGCTATTGGCATCGACACCGAGAATGATCTCGTTGGTACGCCCGATTAGTCGGCCAAAGTAACCATGGGCAGCAACGATGTTGTAGGTCTCCTCTTCCTGACCAAAGCGATAGCCATTATTCTGAGATTCGATTTCGGTGGTCTCGCGCACCAGAGAAGAAGTCACTAGCGAACCGTGCATGGCGGAGAACAAGCTGCCGCCAAACACACCCGCCACACCCAGCATGTGGAAGGGGTGCATTAGGATGTTGTGCTCGGCTTGGAACACAAACATGAAGTTGAAGGTACCGGAGATACCCAAAGGCATCCCGTCCGAAAAGGATCCTTGACCAATGGGATAGATCAAAAACACAGCCGTTGCCGCTGCCACAGGGGCAGAGTATGCAACGCAGATCCAGGGGCGCATCCCCAAGCGGTAGGATAGTTCCCACTCCCGACCCAGGTAGGTAAACACACCAATCAGAAAGTGGAAAACAACGAGCTGGTAAGGACCACCGTTGTACAGCCACTCATCTAGAGAAGCGGCTTCCCAAATGGGGTAAAAGTGCAGGCCAATGGCATTGGAAGAGGGCACTACAGCCCCCGAAATAATGTTGTTGCCGTACATCAACGAACCCGCTACGGGCTCGCGGATGCCGTCAATATCCACGGGGGGCGCGGCAATAAATGCAATGACAAAACAAGTGGTTGCAGTTAGCAGTGTGGGAATCATCAACACGCCGAACCAGCCTACATAGAGGCGGTTTTCGGTGCTGACGACCCAACGGCAAAACTGCTCCCACAGACTCGCGCGATCGCGCTGCTGCAAGATGGTAGTCATATGGATAGTTATCAAAAAACAGCAAAAAAGCTCTGTTTAGCTCAAAGATTGCTTTCCTAGGAGGCAAGCAGCAAAAGCAGACTGCTCACTAAATCTGGCAGCAGAAAACATCACGTTGCTAAGACAGATAAGCCGTCAGTGAAGTCAAGCGATTTCACTAACTAACTTGTTAGTTAATTTAGCGTGGGGTACCTCTGATGTCAATAACTAACTAATGAGTTAGTTGGCAATGCTGTCTAGATCCTGTGTCTTTAGGGGGAAGCAGTGGTCATGACAGAGTCCTGCGCTGTATCCTGAGTGGGTAGGTGGGCAGGATAGAACAACATTGGCAGCCAAAACGCGATCTTCAAGTCGGCAAACTCGTGATGCAGAAGCGACCCGAGCAGAAATTTTGGTAGCGGCAGAGGAAGAGTTTGCTCGCTTTGGTTTTACTGGGGCAAAGACGGATGCGATCGCAGCTCGAACCGGCGTCACCAAGGCCATGATCTACTACTACTTCGGTAGTAAAGATGAGCTCTATAAAGCGGTATTGGAGCGACCCACGTTAGATTTTGTTAATGCTTTTGGGGATCTAGACCTAGAGCAAATGCCGCCCGAGGATGCTCTGAAGGTTGTAATTCGGGTGGCGATCGCCCATGAGCAAAGCCATCCCCACTATGGGCGTGTGCTGCTTCACGAAGCGATGGAGAATCAAGGCAAATACTTCCACCTGACGGGTTGGGATAATCCCATCAATCGGATTATTGCAGTTTTGGAACGGGGCGTCAAAGATGGTGTTTTTCGCCCGCTCGATCCCTGGCTGGTGGTGAACCACATCATGGGTACCTGCACGTTTTACTTCAACGCGCAGCCAAATATGCGCAACGTTCGTCCCGATTTTGAATGGTTTACACCCGAAGCGATCGAGCAGGTCACTGAGTCGGCGATCGCCTTTGTGCTGGCAGGGGTTAAAGCCAATCCATAAAATTTTGGGTGTGCAGAAACATTCCACACACCCAAAAATCACTATCTTTGACAAAGCTTATAGCCTAGAACGGGACCGACGGGGCTCGAACCCGCAACTTCCGCCGTGACAGGGCGGTGCTCTAACCAGTTGAACTACGGTCCCAACTATGAACTGCGCAAAATGCGCAATCTCTATTATGTGCAACGAGGGGATGTCTTGTCAAACACTTCTTGAATCTGAGTATTTTTGACCGAGACGGTTTACGCCGCAGAAGACGAACCCACAAAATTGCGTTTCCTTATCTTAGCCCTTTTCAACCACTTCGAATGCCGGATAGGGATTTTCCTCAAGAAACTGGGTGAGCCATTCCTTCACATGGTAAGTGGCGCGGCAATCGTCTTCGTTGTAGCGGAGGATGGTGTCGAGATAGGTGCGATCGCTCGTCCGACGCCATTCCGCATACCAGAAGATGGATTGCGCCCCGTTGGCATCGGCGTCTCGCCAACTGAACCCCATCCAGCGGGCGATCGCCTTCAGAGCATAGCTTTCGACGGGTAGCACCGCCGTGCGGGTCACCCGTTCATGCAGATCAACAAAACGTTTGAGCAACGCTTCAACCACAGCGTCGGGGGAATTGAACTTTTGTCCCAGGCGGCGCACGGTTTGCACCTCGAAGGGGCAGAAGTGGTAGACCGGAGCCCCGGGAAACTGCGTGACCAAGTCGAGAAACTCCTCCCAAACGGCGGCTTCATCTTTTGGGTCATCTGCGAGGAAGGGGTAGAAGGTTTCACTCTGGGCATGGCGATCCACCAACAAAACCCCGTGGAGGTAGACCAAATTTTGTTCGGGAGCCGCTTCTATGTCGAAGTAAAGCTCGATGGGGGCAGTGGGCAGTTCTTGGGGGTGCAGGAGGGGGTGGGGCGATTCCTCCGGCAGCAGCGGACGGGGCAGGGCGTGATTCGCGAGGGTAGCGCGAGCTTGTTGCACCAGGCGATAGGCGACAGGGCTACCAAAGCCAGGAAGATATTCGAGCGATCGCGGGTTGGTTTGAGTCAGCGCTTCCAGGGTGAGGAGGTCGAGGTTGCGCAGGTAGTGGTAGCGATTGGGCGTTACACCGGGCAGCAGCGAGAGATGGTCGTCCTGTTGCGCCAGCGCATAGCAATGGCTAAACCAATGGCAAAGGTCGCAGCGGTTGTGGGCAATGAAAACTTCTGGTTCTTGCTGCAAGCGCAACATATCCACGCATTCATTGAGGATATCGCGCATTCGCGGCAGCATTTCAGCCACATATACCGCATAGGCTCCCCGCTGTCGCAGCATCAGCCAGCTCTCCGCTGACCAAGCATTTTGCACCTGCGCCAACACATAGGCATGAAAGGCAGCGGTAATCTGATAATCCAGCTTGGGTCGCTTGCCCAAACGCACGTCAACCGGAACATAGTACCAATCGCCAAAGGCCGATGCCCCAGCTTGCTTCACCAACAAATTGGGACAACTGACTAGCCAGATCCCGGGTTCATGCTGAATGACCACAACCCCTTTGCTGATGCGCTCAACCCCTTGCTGCATCAACTCCAGAGTGGCGATCGCTCCGGCCTGCCAATCCTTTGACGGGTAGTGCGGGCGATGCACCTGTCCTTCGCCCAGCACATCGAGTTGATGGGTGACACTGTCCTGGCGTAGCTTTTTGAGATAGTCACTGGGCGGATCGCGACGCTTATTGTCGCCATACACATCCAAAAATGCCCGACGATTGCAGCGCTGGTAGTCAAACAGCAGTTCATCGGTCACCCACAAGTCCTGGCCGCTACCCTGGGGAATCGGAGGTACACCATTGGGATTCGGATGCAGCGGAATCGGTGGATGAACCTCGGTAGGGGGGCGCGATCGCATAGGAATGGGCAGAATAACCGAGTGGGCTGAGTCATTTGTCTCACCCCATCGACGTTCCATCGGGTAGGGGCTAGCAGACACAGACCTCCTGTCGGCGGCAGCTGGGCAGCGCAGCACAAAGCCACATCTGCCTCAGATGCAGACTCAAAAGCGTCTGTGGAAGAAAAACATGCACCATTACAACGTAAAAAGAAGTATCGAAGATCTGTTGCCCTGGGTTCAAAAGCCTGTCAGCGAATTGGGGGAGAGAGCAATCCGGTTACTCGGCTTTTTACCACCTTTTTTAACAGATCTACCCTAGCTTGTGGATATTGTAACCTCTGATGTTCCCCAACGTGGAAAAAGGGGGCGATCGCATGTCAGCATCCCCGGTCAGCACACAAACTAGGGTTACGCTAAGGAAGGGTTGCGTAAGCGCATCGGGCAAAGACTCGAAGCGGCTTTTGTACCAACGTTTAAGCCCATCGCTCTGCCAATCATTGGCGCTTATTAAGAGTTCTTCTTTACTATGACCTCTACCATCCTTCAGCCCGACGCTGTGACCGCCCAACGCCAGCACTTCCCGGCGTTGCAGAACAAAGCCTATTTCAACTATGGCGGGCAGGGTCCCATGCCCCAGGAGGCGATCGCCGCGATTCAGACGGCGCATCTCAAAATGCAGGAGCAGGGGCCGTTTGGGATGGCGGTGAATGCGTGGATTGAGCAATTGGCCGAGGAAACCCGACGGGCGATCGCCCAGGAACTTAACGTTGCCCCCAGCTCTATCAGCTTTACCGAAAATGTTTCCTGGGGCTGCAATATTCCGTTGTGGGGGCTGGATTGGCAGGCCGGTGACCATATCGTGCTATCCGACTGCGAACACCCCAGCGTGATTGCCACGATTCAGGAAATTGGGCAACGGTTTGGCGCCGAGGCCACGACGTTCCCCCTGCAAGACACCCTCAATGGCGGCGACCCGGTGGAGCGATTGCGCGCCCACCTGCGACCCAACACCCGACTTGTCGCTCTCAGCCATATCTTGTGGAACACTGGACAGGTTTTACCGCTCAAAGAAATGGTGGATCTCTGCCATAGCTTTGCAGCAGACCGTGCTCCCATCCGAGTGCTGGTTGATGCCGCCCAGTCTGTCGGGGTGTTGCCCTTGCACCTGGATGACTTGGGAGCCGACTACTACGCCTTTACCGGGCACAAGTGGTTGTGCGGCGCGTCAGGGTTTGGCGGATTGTATGTGCATCCCACGGCGCTAGAGTCGATTCGACCCACCTATATCGGCTGGCGCGGCATCAAACAAGACGCAACAGGCAACCCAGCAGGCTGGAAGCCCGATTGTCGGCGGTTTGAGGTAGCCTCCTCCGACTTCACCTTGTTTGCGGCGATGCAAGAAACCCTGAAGCTCCACCAGGCATGGGGCACTGCCACCGATCGCTATACCCGTATCTGCCATCTGAGTCAGCGTCTCTGGGAACAGTTGCAGACTCTACCCGGGGTGCATTGCCTGCGGGAAGCACCGCCAGAAGCTGGGCTGGTGTCCTTCACGATCGCTAACAAAACCCATGGAGATGTGGTGCGATCGCTCGAAGCCCAAAATATCTTCCTCCGCACCCTCCGCGACCCCGACTGCATCCGCGCCTCTGTCCATTACCTCACCTTGGAGTCGGAAATCGATCAGCTCGTCGAAACCCTCAAAAACCTTCTGGCATAGGCGTTGAGCGCCGCTTTGCACTTACGGCTACCCTTAACGTTGGGCTACTCTTAACACGGGTACAAGCACTGGTCCCCAGGACGATGTCACAGTCAGGAAAAACCCTATGACAGACCGCACGTCTCCGAATGCTGCCAATCCGCAAGATGACTATCTCGTTGAGTTTCACCCCGATGGCTCGATTCGCAGGGTGAGCCAGGACGAGGTCGCTTCTGAGATTAGCCCCACCTTTATCCGACGGTTTGAGGTGGCTGCTCGTCTTGGGGATGCGGGCCATCCTGAACAAGCCCTATCCGCCTACGAGACGATTCTTGCGCCGTTTGACGATGCCTCTGAACCCAGAGAAATGACGTTGGAGTTTTTAGGCAAGGTTGAGTTGGGTAAAATCTATTGCTTGATCGATTTACAACGGTTTGAGGAGGCAAAGGCGCTGTGTGAAAGCTCTCAGATGCGGGATGTCTATGCCGAGCAATTATCCACACCCAGCCTTTACGAATATTGTTTTGCTTATGCGAATATCCTTGGAACGCTTGGCCAGATGGCTGAGATGAATGAGCAGGTTGTTGTCGCAATCAACATTGCAGTAGAACGCTTAGAGGATCTCAAACGCTGTGAGCGAGCCTTTAAGCTGTCGCTCATCCATGGAAAAGCGAATCAGGCTTGGCCCTACTTACTGGAACAAAGTCACATCGCCCATCAATTTGGCAGCAACAATCGCAGCTTCTATTTACAACTGATTGCTGGAGAATTCGCCTTTTTCGCCCTGCGCGGTTTGGGGCAGAAGGAAAGAGCCAGGAGAGGCGCCGAGAAGATTATCGAGCGATATCGACAAGCAGAGGTTCCCAATAAGGTACGGGAATGGGAAGATTTGCTGGCATCGGTGCAGTGAGGTTTATGCATCTGATTCGTCGATCTCACTCATGCTATTGCATTCCACACTCGATATCATTGAATGAAGTCTGTGAGGGCGATCGCCCCAGCTATATTAATTCGCTAAGAACCCCTTACAACTTACCGATCATTTTTGAATCTTGTGCAGCGCAAGAGGTTCAGACCATAGATCAGGGTTCGATTTTCATCGAAAGCATATTTCCTTGAATAGAGATAGTGCATCTCCATATAGTTAATCTATGACTTTTACACCTTTGTCGCAGGCTGCGTCGATGACGCCTCTAGCCGCACTCCAGCATTATTTTGGCTACGACCAGTTTCGGCAGGGGCAAGCCGAAGTAATTGAGGCCACCCTGGCGAACCGTGATGGGTTGGTGGTAATGCCCACGGGGGGTGGCAAATCCTTGTGCTATCAGCTTCCAGCGCTATTGCGGTCGGGGTTGACGGTGGTAGTGTCGCCGCTGATCTCGCTGATGCAGGATCAGGTGCGATCGCTCGAAGCCAATGGCATTGCCGCCACCTACCTCAACAGCAGCTTGAGCGGTGGGGAAGTGCGCGATCGCTACCAGGCGTTGCGGGCAGGTGCTATCAAGTTGTTGTACGTTGCCCCAGAACGGTTGCTGGGGGAAGGGTTTCTGGACTTTCTAGCGACGCTGGACGTATCAGCCATTGCCATCGATGAAGCCCACTGCGTCTCCCAATGGGGCCACGACTTTCGCCCAGAATATCGGCAGTTGCGACAGTTGCGGCAGTGGTTTCCCCAAATCTCCATGACGGCGCTGACCGCAACAGCCACGGAGCGGGTACGCGCGGATATCCAGCAGCAACTCGACTTGCGCGATCCGCTGGTTCATATTGCCAGCTTCAACCGCCCCAACCTTTACTATGAGGTGCAATCGAAAAGCAAACGCTCCTACGAAGCGCTGCGCCACTTTGTTAAACGCACACCGGGCGCAGGTATTATCTACTGCCTCAGCCGCAAACGGGTGGATGAACTCGCCTTCCAGTTGCAACGCGATGATATTGACGCCCTGCCTTACCATGCTGGCTTAAATGCTGCGACCCGCGCCGACCATCAGGAACGCTTCACGCGGGATGACGCGCGCATCATCGTGGCAACAACGGCCTTTGGCATGGGCATCAACAAGCCCGATGTTCGATTTGTGGTGCATTACGACCTACCGCAGAACATTGAGGGCTATTACCAGGAGTCGGGACGCGCCGGACGGGATGGGGAAGCGGCTCAATGCATCCTGTTCTTCAGCTATGGCGATATCCGCACCGTCGAGTTCATGATTGGCAACAAGATTGACCCCAAAACGGGGGATCCCCTAGAAGCGGAGCAAAAGATTGCCCGACAGCAACTGCGGCAAATTGTAGACTATGCCGAAGGACAAGATTGTCGGCGAACGATTCAGCTCGGCTACTTTGGCGAGTCCTTTCCTGGCAACTGCGGGAACTGCGATTGTTGCCTCAACCCCATTCCTCTGGAAGACTGGACGGTGGAAGCGCAAAAGTTTCTCTCTTGCGTTGCCCGCTGCGAACAACGATTTGGTTTGGTCTACATCGTCAATGTGCTGCGCGGCTCGAAGGAAAAGCGCATCCTAGAGAATCGCCATGACAGGCTTTCGACCTATGGCATTGGGCGCGATCGCACCGCTGACCAATGGAAGCAACTGGGGCGCTCTCTGCGGCATCAGGGGTTGCTGGATGAAACCACCGATGGCTATAGTATCCTGCGGCTCAATGCCCTGAGCTGGGAAGTGATGCGGGGGCAACGCACCGTCCAGGTCGCTATTCCGGCTGCGCCCAACGTCCCCGAAGAAGCCGAGGTCAGCACCTCCCGCGAAGTGGCCGATGCGCTGTTCGACACCCTGCGCCGCCTGCGGAAGCAAATCGCCGATGGCCGCAACATTGCGCCCTACATGGTGTTTTCTGACGCGAGTCTGCGCCACATGACCAAGCTGCTGCCCCGCGATCCAGCTGCCTTGCTTAAGGTGTCTGGGGTGGGGCGGCAAAAGCTGGAGCTGTATGGCGATCGCTTCCTCCAGGTGATCCGCGACTTCTGCGCCAGCCGCGAGGAAATCAATCTGCCAGATCCACCTGCTGCAGCGGACGGAGAGGAGACGGATACAGGCTACAAACCACCGCTACTCAAGCGCACGCAATTCCACACCCTAGATCTGCATCTAGAAGGGCTGGATCCAGAGGCGATCGCCAAAAAGCGTAACCTGAGTATCCGCACCATCATTAGCCACCTCAGTGAGCTGATCGAAGCTGGGCGTCGGGTGGATCTAGACTCCCTGGTCGAACCCGAACACCAAACGCAAATTTGGGATGCCTTTGATACATTGGGCGATCGCTTTCTGAAAGAAGTTCGTACTCATCTCAACGACCAATTCGACTACGAAGACTTACAGCTTGTACGGGCAGCCTGGCGGCGATCGCATTACCAAGAATCCCAACAAAATCAAACGGACTAGCCCCAATTTTGCAATCCTACCCTATAGGATTGGGCTAGCCAATTTATAGTGCTACGCGCTTTCCAAAAAATGATTACTTCTCATCTCGATGCGTAAGGCTATATCTAGTCATTTTTCAAAAAAATATGCGTCAAGCAAAGCCAGACGCATGGTACAGGATTGAATGGGTTTAATTTGGAGGATTAGATATTAAAGGTTATTTGCCGTTGTAGATCTCGATGTTGGAATAACCGTAACTGAATGCCGAGAATCTCGATTCTTGCCTTCCCAATCAAGCCCAATGACGGCATAATTTTGAGCTGACTCGGCCTGTAGCGTATCACCGATGGCCAACTCGTTCGCAGAATGAAAGGTTCCTACGAAACGCCGGCGAATATCCATCAAAAGATATTGCATAGTGTCTCCTTATGCGACTTGAAAAGAATGAATGAAACGTTAAAGTTGGATTTGCGTCAAATTGACAGCACAGAACCCTTTCTCAAGCCCATTTCCTGTCTTGACCTCAGATCCTATCTATCAATTTTGATCGGAGGGGTTGCGGTGTTTTCTCTGGCTAGCTTGCATCAACAAACAGGTAGATGTCTTGTATTAACAAGCAGGCAAACATAGAGAATAAAACAAAGCCTGAACTGCTACGCAGGCGGTATATTCAAGTCTACTTACTCAGGAAGAATTAAGAAGTTGTTTCAGGTAGCGTATTTCACTTCCATTGCTTCTTCCTTCTTCACCTAATATATCAGTCGAATCGGATAGGTCTCTATTACGTCATGCTTCGAATTAGAGTGTGGAAAAGCTTTATAGTATACGTATATTTCTTTACATTACGATCGCTCTTTTCAAAAGGAATTTTGTGGAGGTTGCTGCCTCATTCCTGAGAACCTAATGGGTCAGGCAGATGAAAGCATTGGCTGCGTAGGTTAATCTAGTTAATAATCCTTTACATCTCGTTTTTACGATTCAGCGTTATGCAAACGGCGATCGCACCCCCTACAGAACACACCTGGAGCTGGAACGGGCATTCTATCTCCTACGTACAAGCCGGAGAGCGGCGGGATGGACGTCCGCCATTGCTTCTGGTGCATGGATTTGGAGCTTCCACCGACCATTGGCGTAAGAACATTGCCGAGCTGCAGCAAGATTTTGAGGTGTGGGCGATCGATCTGCTGGGATTTGGGCGATCGGCAAAGCCCGACCTGGTCTACAGTGGCAATTTGTGGCGGGATCAACTGCGCGATTTTATTGCCGAAACCATTGGTGTGCCCGTGGTGCTGGCGGGGAACTCTCTGGGCGGTTACGCCTCGCTGTGCGTCGCAGCTCAATGCCCCGAGTGGGCGGCTGGGCTGGTGTTGCTCAATTGCGCAGGGCCGTTCAGTGATGCTGGTGAACCAACACCAAAAAATCCACTGCAAGAGGTCGTGGGGAAAGCGATGCGATCGCTTCTGCTGCAACCCCTTCCCAGCTTCCTTCTATTCCAGTACGTGCGCCGCAAGCCGATCATTCGTCGCACCCTGGAGAAGGTGTATCTCGACCAAACCGCTATTACCGATCAACTGGTGGAAGATATTTACCGTCCGTCTTGCGATCCGGGTGCCGCAAAGGTATTTGCCTCGGTATTCAAATCTCCCCAGGGTGAGCGCAACGACACTCTATTGCAGCAAATGACCTGCCCCTTGCTCATGCTCTGGGGGGAAGGCGATCCCTGGATGAACTCGCGAAGCCGGGGCGCAAAGTTCCGAGAGCATTACCCCATGCTGACGGAGCATTACCTGCAAGCGGGTCACTGCCCCCACGATGAGGTGCCCGGTCAGGTGGATAGCCTGTTGCGGGATTGGGTGCTGAATACGGTGATAGCCAAAGCTGATGGGTAAGGCTGAGAAGACAGAGCCAATGGTGAGCAGTGCCTACCCTACAGATCTACATATTCAAAGCTTGTAGGGAATGGGTGTGCAAGAGCGCCGTTGGTAGAGCGGGTGGCAGGGCTGCCCTTGTTTGGTGATGCCGAGGCATTCGGGCGATCGCCTCATCCCCCCCAACATTTGAAGAAATCGATGGTGATGTCCCCGCCAAGTTCCGCGATTCCCCCAGGCTAGAATCAACTGATCCACTCGCTGTAGGGTAGCGCGGAGGTAGCGATCGTTGTCATGGCCGACGGGATCATCCGCGCTGAACAGTTCGCGGGGATGGGTGGCGCGGAATGCAAAGAGGTTGACCACATCCAGGGAGCCATAGCCCCAGTCCTGGGCAAATCCCATGCAGCGGCGGATGGTGGGATCATCGCGCTCCGCATCAGCCGTGCTGGGGTTGAGCATGACAAAGGCGATCGCCGGGGACTGCGGCTCCCAACGCCGCCAGAGCCGATAGCGGTACAGTCCAGAGGGATCAAACTCTGCTCCCCGTTCAATCGTGAGGGAGGCGACTGGCGGGCGATCGATACATGTGGGCATAGAGAGGGGGGCGATCGAGGTCATCCCTTATAAATGTATGTCCCTTGGAGCTCTGTTGATTTTTAGATTAGACATCTGGTGGGTGTTACCCGCTCGATAGGATATGGTTTCGAGCGATCTGTTGGGTTTCGCTTCGCTCAAAATCAACAGACGGAAATGACCGCAACCTGCGGAAATCGTTGTTCCCTTCGTTGTTTCTAAAAGTGAAACCTTCCCTACCGCCCAAATTCCACCCAGCATACTGGCAGTAACCGTCAAACTTAAGGAGTCATCCCGATGCGTCGTCCTTCCCGCTCGTTTGCATCCGCCTTGCTGAGTACTTGCGTTGGTATCGCTGTGGTTGGTTGTGGCAGCTCTTATGCGCCCACAGAGTCGGTGGCGAGTGACGAAGCTTTTTCGACAGCCCCAGAAGCCGTGCAAGAAACGGCACCTGCCGATGCTCCTGACGTAGGTGGGGCGGGAAATGTTGCGGAAGACGTAGCCGATGTCCCCGAAGCGATGCCACAACTGGTGAAAACAGCCGCTATCGACCTTGAGGTAGAGTCTGTTTCGGAAACCTTGGATGCGATCGCCACCCTCACGCGCCAACAGCAAGGCGATGTGACCGGGCTAAACGAAAGTGTCCCCGAAAACGGTAGCTTGCATACGGCTTGGGTCGAACTGCGGGTGCCCCAGGCGAACTTAGATGCCACGTTAGCGGAGTTAGAAGAACTGGGAACCCTGCGCGACCAGCGCATCACCGCCGAGGATGTGTCGAATCAACTGGTTGACTTTGAAGCCCGCCTTAATAATCTGCGGCAAACGGAAACCATGCTACTCGAAATCATGGATCGGGCGGGCGAAATGGCTGATGTGCTGCGCGTCGCCCAGGAAGTGAGCCAGGTGCGGCAATCCATCGAGCAATTGGATGCGCAGTTAGCCAATTTGCGATCGCGCGTTGCCTTTTCCACCGTCACCATCAACCTGCAATCCTTCTCCGCCGCCGCTGCTGAAGGGCGTCCCGTGACCCAAGAACTGCGCGATACCTGGACGGCCTCGACCCGCAGTCTGGGCGACCTAACGGTAAGCCTGCTCAAGCTCTTGACATGGATTGCGGTCTACAGTCCCTACCTGTTTATCTTGGTTGTGGCACCCTGGTGGATCTGGCGCAAGCTACGGATCAGCGAAACGGTCACGCCAGCCACCAACTCGGGTGATTCTGGCGACAGCGCCTAATGGATTGTGCTAATGGATCAGCCAGAAAATAAAATCCCAGAGAGAGGGGCGGCGGGCTAAGCCCGCCGC
>JBCBSL010000139.1:8551-13024 GCA_039819145.1 Cyanobacteria bacterium J06638_22 | reverse complement strand
GGTAATCAGCAAAAAACACGTTGAGTGCTGCAATTTCCTCTCCATTTCTCCGAATTGCGATTTCATCACAGCTAAATGACGTTAGAAAAAGGGTTACGCGCATTTTCAGCAGTCAAAACCGCTGGCACAGCTGCCCAATAGACGATTGGTATAACGATCCTCATCATAGTGACTGCCCTTCTGTTCCTCCCTCATACAAACGGGTGTTTCAGAAGGGTGTTTTTGTAGGAGGGCATGCCAGAAAGCTGAGGATTCGCCTTCTACCGAATTTCTTCGATTATGCTCAAACCCAAGCGCTAAAACGCACCCTGAGCTCAGATTACAACCCATTCTGCCAATTAGGATGGAGGCAGCCAAAGGGTAGCGGCAAGCGCTAACACAGGCTTGTTTGCTATATTGCCCCATCCCAACTGCAAAATTGGTAAAACCTATTCACAATTAAACATTCAAATTCAAAACTCACATCTATTTTCCTTATTGTTTCCACGCCGCTGCCCCAATTGGCGTCTGTTCTAGAAGCATCAGGTCAATTCAGGACTATCTGCGTGCTTATTCTTGTTGACCCACGCCAAACTTTTGCTCTTTCTTAAGGAATACATCCGAAAGCGGTCATTTGAGCAAGCATGCGTTAATATCTATATCTAGTTATGGCGGTTCGCCGCCACACACTTAAGGCATAGCCTGTCGAGAAGTGGGGGTTCCCCGCTTTTTTTTATTCTTTTTTTGGCGATCGCCCCTGTCAGCCTCGTGATCATTTGTCTACTATCCCAGGGTTGCCGCGTCTGTGTTTCAGCCATCCAGCCCATCAGAAAAAGGGAAAAATCTGGCTCTTCAATGCTTGTCGTCTTGAGGGTTTAATTCCTGTCGTTTTTCGGCGCTGCTTGATGCTTTCTCTATTACCCATAACCCGCTCGCTCTAAAGTTTTCCTCTGTCAAATTGCCACAGCCGTGGCGATCTGCTCTTGAATCATGACCCATCCTCTTATCCCCAGCATTGTAGAACTTGCCACCCCCATTGCCGAAAACCTAGGCTTCGAGGTCGTTGGAGCCGTGTTTTACACGAACCAGAGCCCGCCTGTTTTGCGAGTCGATATTCGCAACCCCGAAACGGATACCAGCCTGGAAAACTGTGAAGCCATGAGTCATGCTCTGGAAACCGCGTTAGAGGCCAGCGACTTGATCCCCGATACTTACGTTCTGGAGGTTTCAAGCCCCGGCGTACCAGAGTCGTTGACCACCGATCGCGAATTTGTCTCGTTCAAGGGGTTCCCGGTAGTGGTGACAGTGCAGGAATCTTACAAAGGGCAAACAACCTGGGGTGGGCAACTGATTCGGCGCGACGAGGATGCGGTTCATTTAAGTCAGAAGGGGCGTCCGGTGGCGATTCCGCGATCGCTCATCCGCTCTGTCCAGCTCGACGATCATCCCCAGTCTTCTTGATTCTCAGGCTGCTTAGCGATCGCGTCATGTTCCCTAAATTTTTCTATTACGCAAAATTAATTCAATTTTGATTCGGTTTCTTTTTGCATTTTTTCCTCACTCAATCTGGAGGTTCGTTTAATTTATGTCAGTTATCACGCTTGCTGGTCTTCAAGACATGATCGACAACATCAGTCGTGAGCGCAATCTCCCCAAGCATGCCGTTCAAGAAGCGCTACGTGAGGCATTGCTAAAGGGGTATGAGCGTTTTCGCCGTACGACGCGTCCTGATGACCAGAGCTTTGATGAAGAATATTTCGACAACTTTGAAGTGGAGTTGGATGTTGAAGAAGAAGGGTTTCGGGTGTTGGCCGCAAAGGCGATCGTCGAGGGAGTAGCTAGCCCAGATCATGAAATTGCCCTGACGGAAGTTCGCGAAGTTGCCTCAGAAGCCCAATTGGGTGACACCGTGGTACTAGACGTCACCCCTGATCAAGCAGAGTTTGGGCGCATGGCCGCCATCCAAACCAAGCAGGTATTAGCCCAAAAGTTGCGGGATCAGCAACGCAAGCTGGTGCAAGAGGAGTTTCAAGAGCTAGAGGGCACCGTTCTACAAGGGCGGGTTTTGCGGTTTGAGCGCCAATCGGTGATCATGGCGGTCAACAGTGGCTATGGCAACCCCGAAGTGGAGGCGGAACTGCTCAAGCGGGATCAACTACCCAACGACAACTATCGCGCCAACATGACGTTCCGGGTCTTCCTGAAGCGTGTTTCGGAAGGGGCACATCGTGGCCCACAATTGCTAGTTTCCCGGGCCGATGCAGGGCTAGTGGTGGATTTGTTTGCCACCGAAGTCCCAGAAATTGAGGAAGAAATTGTGCGGATCGTGGCCGTTGCCCGCGAAGCCAATCCCCCCTCTCGCTCGGTTGGCCCCCGCACCAAAATCGCGGTTGACACCCTGGAGCGGGATGTTGACCCAGTTGGAGCCTGTATCGGTGCTCGGGGATCACGGATTCAAGCGGTCGTCAACGAACTGCGGGGCGAGAAAATCGACGTGATTCGCTGGTCGCCGGATCCATCCACCTACATTGCTAATGCCCTGAGCCCAGCCAAGGTGACCCAGGTGATTTTGATGAACCCTGAGGACATGCAAGCTCATGTACTCGTGCCCGAAGATCAACTCAGTCTAGCGATCGGCAAAGAAGGACAGAACGTGCGATTGGCTGCCCGGTTGACTGGCTGGAAAATCGATATCAAGGATGCCGCGAAGTACGATTTTGAAGTCGAAAGCCAGAAAATGACAGAGCTGATCGAACAACGGCGACAGGAGCGCGCCGTCCGTGAAGCCGAAGAAGCCGCGGCCCAAGAAGCCCGTGAAGCCGCGGCCCAAAAAGCCGAAGAACGCGCCGCCGCCAAAGTTGCTGCATTGGAAGCCGCAGCGGTAGAGGAATATTCTGAAGAGGAAGAAGAGGAAGAAGAGGAACCTCCGATGACGGAGGCCGAGCGACGAATGGCCGTGAAGAAGGCTGCTCTGGCTGCTGCCGCCGCTGAGGAATATGGCATCGATGAGGATAAACCCGTCTTCATGGATAAGGCCGCGAAGATGGCCGCTTTAGCTGCCGCAGCAGCCGAGGAGTATGGTATCGATGAAGACGAGGAAGAAGAAACCTCTTCTGACGCGGACGCTGTAGAGACGGCCACCGCTGACGCAAGTACCACAGACGGTGAAACAGAGGCGGAGGAAGTAGAAGAAGAGGCTTAAGTTGCGATCGCCCTCAGTTCCAACTCAGCTTTGCGTGCCAACGCCTTGAGTCAGCCCTGTGAATCGGCGGGTTTGACGTAGCATGGCCTGAGGGGCGATCGAGTTGTGAGATCCACGTGAGGTCATCGGCTATGGAAAAAAACTATCGCCGCTGCATCAGTTGCCGCAAAGTCGCCCCAAAATCTGACTTTTGGCGCATCGTGCGCGTGTATCCATCGCGCGAACTACAATTAGAAGAAGGAATGGGGCGATCGGCCTACCTCTGTAAAACACAGACCTGCCTGCAAACGGCTCAAAAGAAAAAAGCCATTCGGCGATCGCTCCGTGTTCCCGAACGTCCTGAAATCTATCAGCTTCTTCAGGAAAGATTAGACAAGGGGCATCGGCGCAATTCTCAATCGGCGCTAGGCGACTGAACCCATTACCCATACTTATTATTAGATTTCGGAGGATAGTACGTTCTTCAAACAATAAGATTGCACAAAGATTGCACAGCTTTGAAGCCCACATCTTGGCTAACCTCATCCAACGCTGTCAACGAAAATGGCCTCCCTGCGAACGATCGTTTTCATAAATGATTGTCAACCTTAAACTCCTGAAACGTTGGTCAAAGCTCTATTTAGCTTAATTTGCCAGCGCACGCATACTCCCCTGCGTAGCATCATGTTTTTTGGTGCTAAGCTAGAGCTTTTGGGAAGATGGAGGTAAACGGATCCATCGAGCAAGGCTGTTTCCTTGATTTTCTGACGCTATTTGTGTCTGATACCTGCCAAAGCCCTAGGGCAATTCCCCCCTTGACATTGGGTAATCCTCCCTAAATATGCGGAATCCCCTCCTGCTTTTTGTGATGGGCTGAGGGCAAATGCCTTAGGATGGAGAGAAGGTGGCTTGGAGAATGACATAAGTTGAAAATTCATCGAAGGGCACCAGCTCGGAGAGTTTTTCGTTAGGATGTAGAGCGATCGTCCAATCAGTCCAAAGTCTGAACGTTCAGCAAACGCGCTTGCAACGCAGCCGCAGCTGTTCCCAAACTGAGAGACCCTGGAGGATACTGAAAGAGTTTGTAGAAGAGATGACTCTATCAGGCGTCCGAACGGTTAAGACGGGCGGATAGGAAACAGATTACTGAACGGTCACAGAACACTTGCTGATTCAACAATTTCGTAGGCGAACCTTCGAGCAAATTTGGAAAATTCTCCTAACGTATTGTTGGGAGTGCGGATGAGTGTGAAATGATAATCAAGGTGTAAACGTGTTATCCCACCGCAGGGAGTAGAAGACTATGTAAAACA
>JBCBSL010000139.1:0-8453 GCA_039819145.1 Cyanobacteria bacterium J06638_22 | reverse complement strand
GTTGTCAAAAGAATTGAATTTGGATAATCGAGACATTCTAGACGTTTGCGAACAATTAAACATTCCTGCCAAGAGCCACAGCAGCACCATCTCCGCTGATGAGGCCAAGCAGATTCGTTCGGCTGCGGCAACGCGATCGCCCAATGCAGCGGCATCCCGTTCTGTAGCGCCATCTTCCACCCCGAAACCTCGCAAAAATAAGCCGCAACCTCCGATCAAGAAGCCAAAGCAGCAGATCCTGGAGATTCGGCGGCAGCGACCCACGGCAGTACCAGAGCCCAAGCGGCCGGATATCTCACAGCCGCAAGAAAATCGCGTTCCAGACGGCCCCAAGCCCGAGGCACCTGCCGCTCGGGATAATACCCTTGGCAATGGCGGCACTCCCACTCCCGCTCCGGTTGCGCCACCGCCCCGCCCCGTCCCTCCACAGCAAGCCGTTAAACCTGCTGCTGTAGGATCCGCTGCGGTAGAATCCGCTGCGGTAGGAAGTGATGTAGCGCCGGCAGAGGATGCTGAACCGACGAAACCTATTGCCGAGCAACCCGTAGCACCTCAGCTCGCCGAGCCTCCCACCCCACCAGTTGCCCAAAAGCCCATCGCCATCAAACCAGAGAAGCAAGAGCTGGCTGAGCCACCGGAACCAGACGCCTTGCGCCCCAAGGCAGCTGCGCCTGCACCTGCACCCCAGCCTCCTGCACCCACACTGATTGGGCCACCAACGAAGGTGGTAGGACGGGAAGAAGCAGAAAGGGATACAAAGCGGGAAGCTCCGACTTCTTCTGTGAGTCGTCCCATCCTGAAGAAACCCAGCCAGTTGCGTCAGCGCTCCCAGGGCACAGATAACGGCGGCAATGAGCAAGTCGTCATCATGAAGCGGGGCGGCGATCGCGACAAATCGGCTGGAATCGAAGCACCCGTCAAGCGCGAGAAACCAAGGATTGAGCTGCGCAAGAAGCCCGTACGTCCGGCTGAAACGACTCAAGATGATAGTGAGGCCAAAACCACCGACGAGGCAGGCATTGCACTTCCCAATGAGGATGTTCTAGAACTGAAGCGTCCTGAGCGTCCGGCTCCTCCCAAAACAGCCAAGCGGGGTCGCCGTCGGGATGATGACGAGGAAGAACGGAAAGACACCGGCAAGGTGGCGAAGACCACCAAGAATAAACGGCGATCGCAGGTGCAGTTGGACGAAGATATCGACCTGGATGAAGCTCTGGATGGTGCTCAAAATGGCGATTCAGCCATGGCGTCGGTACGGATGTCACTGGCTCGTCCGCCCAAGCCGAAAAGCAACAAACCCCCTGCCAAACCGGCAGCGGTGGCCGCACCTAAGAAGAAATCATCCTCGTCGTCGGACAGCCGGAGTAATCGGCGCGATCGCCGGGAGCAACCGACGAAAGAGCGCCCCGAAATCATCACCCTCAACGGTGACATTACCGTTGCAGAATTGGCAGACCGATTGGTGGTTCCCGAAACGGATATCATCAAGACCCTGTTCCTCAAGGGCATCATGGCAACGGTTAACCAGATGCTCGATGTTCCCACCGCAACCATGGTTGCCGAGGAATTTGAGGTACTGATCGACACTGAAGCCAAAGACGCAGAAGCCAAGAAGACAACAGAGATGTTGTCTGAGGCCGACATGGAGCATCTGCAACGACGTCCGCCCGTGGTTACCATCATGGGTCACGTTGACCACGGAAAAACTACCCTGCTGGATTCGATTCGCAAGACCAAGGTGGCTCAGGGTGAAGCGGGCGGTATTACCCAACACATTGGTGCATACCACGTCGATGTGGATCACGAAAACGAAACCAAGCAAGTCGTCTTCCTGGATACTCCGGGTCACGAAGCCTTTACCGCGATGCGAGCGCGGGGTGCACGAGTCACGGACGTTGCCATTCTGGTCGTGGCGGCAGATGACGGCGTTCGCCCCCAAACCATTGAGGCGATCAGCCACGCTAAGGCCGCAGAAGTGCCCATCGTCGTTGCCATTAACAAGATGGACAAGGAACAAGCCCAGCCCGACCGGGTGAAGCAAGAACTGATGGAGCACAACCTCGTTCCAGAGGAGTGGGGCGGCGACACCATCATGGTTCCAGTTAGTGCGATCTCGGGTGACAACCTGGATACCTTGCTGGAAATGATCCTGCTGGTTACAGAGGTCGAAGACCTCTACGCCAACCCCGATCGCCCGGCAAAAGGCACAGTTATTGAAGCCAACCTCGATAAGGCGAAAGGTCCTGTCGCCACTCTGCTGGTTCAAAACGGTATCCTGCGTGTTGGCGATGTGCTAGTCGCAGGTCATGTCTTCGGTAAGGTGCGGGCAATGGTGGATGATCGCGGCGATCGCGTGAAAGAAGCCACCCCGTCCTTTGCTGTTGAGGTGCTGGGTCTCAGCGATGTACCTGCTGCCGGGGATGAATTCGATGTCTATCGTGACGAGAAAGAAGCACGAGCAACGGCCGATCGACGAGCCGACGAGCAGCGCCAGTCGCGCCTACAGCAGGCCATGGCTTCTCGTCGCGTCAGCCTTAACACCTTGTCCAGCCAAGCGCAGGAAGGTGATCTGAAGGAACTGAACATCGTCCTTAAAGCCGATGTACAAGGTTCGGTGGAAGCGATTTTGGCCTCCTTGCAGCAGCTACCGCAGAAAGAGGTTCAGGTTCGGGTACTGCTAGCAGCTCCTGGCGAAATCACCGAAACTGACGTAGATTTGGCCGCTGCTAGTAACGCCGTCATTCTCGGCTTCAACACGACCTTTGCCAGCGGTGCCCGCCGGGCAGCCGATGATGCCGGAGTTGATGTTCGCGACTACACCATCATCTACAAGCTGCTAGAAGATGTGCAGGGCGCGATGGAAGGTCTACTCGAACCCGAACTCGTGGAAGAACCCCTGGGTCAGGTGGAAGTCCGTGCTGTCTTCCCTGTGGGTCGGGGTGCCGTTGCGGGTTGCTATGTCCAGTCTGGCAAGATACTGCGCAACTGCCGGATGCGGGTACGCCGCAAGGGCGACGTCATCCACGAAGGCAACCTCGATTCCCTCAAGCGGATGCGAGATGACGTGAAGGAAGTCGCATCTGGGTTTGAGTGCGGTATCGGTAGCGATGACTTCAAGAATTGGCAAGAAGGTGACATCATCGAGGCCTTCCGCCTGGTAACCAAGCGCCGTACCTTGACGGTGTAAGCCTACGCAGAACAGTAGATGAATTACTTTGGGCTTAGCTTCGGCTAAGCCTTTTTGCTAGAGTCGATCGCGATCGCCCACATCTCCAAAGAATCCCTGCTGCGGTAGTCGCTCTGAGTCCCAATCTAAAAATGACCAGAATAAATGACCAGAACATATAGCGCTACGCGCTTAGGTAGAACCACATCATTTCATGAAAGCCCCGCACCGAGGCCTTCATAAAATGATGTGTCCTAAGCTCAATGCGTAAGGCTATCGTTCTAGCATTTTACCTTTCTGGATTTTCGCCTTCGCGGAAATGACAAGGATATCGATATAGCTGTAGCCATCAAGGCTAGGACATGCTATCAAACGGCCATTCTCGCGAATGCGGGAATCCAAAACAGCTAAATATGCTGACCGATAGACGTTTGATGGATGCCCATTTTCATGGACATGACGAAACCCTAACCTCCTGTCTTGGCTGGCTCAAGCTATACATATGAACTAAGTGGCTACAGTCATATCAACTTCGGTGCAACAGCCGCAAAAGCCAACGATCGTTTGTGGTCGCTGCAGTGTAGCGGCCACAAACGATCGTTAGCTGCTTCAGCCGGATCTGATATTACTCCAAATACTTAAGGCCATATTTCTTGGCTTTGCGAAGATAATGCCGCATCACCCAGACCGTTCGGCGAAATCGCCTCCACTTACGCCAAAGCTTCACCATGCGGTGCATCAGCTCTGGCTCATCTGTTCGCATGCCAACAGACAATAGCTCTGTAATTTTCCCAGTCGAATCTGTCACCGGGACATTCACCCAGAACATCCAAAAGAGCTGACCCTCGGCATTTTGATTTTGGTTGACGTTCAAACTGAAGTCATCGCGAAACTGACAAACATCTTCAAGGTGAGACGTCATAATTCGCTCACTGCCGCTTTCAATCCAGGGAACAAACAGACCAACAGCACTCTTGCCGAGAGCATCCTGCTCAGTCCAGCCGAAAGTCTCTTTAGCCTTAGCATCCCAGTAAGTGACCTGCGTGCAGGGACTGAGTCGAATTCTAACTTTTGGTATGGGATACCGAATATTTCCTGTCAGATAATGCAGCCAACGAAAAAGCTTCTTCAGCCGGAGGGTAGAGATTGGAGAAACATCGATGGATTCAAGCAGGAGCAGAAATTCGTTGTTCGCATGGAGGAAAAGGCGAATGGCCTCAACATAGCGATCAATCGCTAGGTAGCAAATCCCTTGTAGAGCATCCAGGCTTTTAGGACATAGGCGGAGCAGGATTGTAGCATCTGACATGCCTTGCTTATGCCATTGCTGCAGCAGCTGTTCATATTCAGCCATCATCCCCTCAACATAGTCCCATTGGCGCGAGGTCACCTCTTCTTGTTTAGTCGCAATCCAACGAGATACTTCACCCGCTAGCCATGCCAAGAGCCATTTTGCTCCGCTATCAACCCACCTACTTAACCGCCATCCGCTGTTCATGTGGAAGATTGCCGTTCTGCTTGAAACGTCAAAGTCTTAAGAATCTTTAGCTATTTCGGGGCTTGACAGGTTCTACTGAATGTTTCGTGAGGACCAGCACTTGACACCATAGATACTGAACCGTTTTCTCAGGAATACGGACAATAGCTAAAAATACTCATCGCATATTACTTTGTATTATAGATAAAAGCGTCACGAGAAATTTATGATTTTCTGGACAATCGTTAACTTAAATTATCTAAAAAATATGATTTAGGCGTTAGGATGAGGAAGCACTCGAAGTATAGGAGAATGTAAAAGTTTCCTATATTTCGTCTGATACTGCTTTGTCCCGTACGGGGCTCGCTTCTCGGCAAGGGCAGGGCAAGTCAGCTGATCTGTGTGTAGGCAAGAGACGATCAGCTTGCTCTCAGACTTTTGACCTCGTACAGGACAAAGGCAGTAGCATTAATTCGGCATGTACTTTTACTTGCGACCTACTGCTTTCTTTCCTTAGAAGAGAATCTGAATCAAGTGGACATGAGTATGAGTAAAAGATTGGACGAGAGCCTGGGTTCCGAAGAGCTTGACAATACGGATAGCTCTGACAACCTTAACGACCAACATTCACAAGGCTCTGACACCACTTTAGAAAAGAACCTCTCGCTTACTAAGTTGGAAGAAGAAATTCTATATCTTCTGATGGGGCGGGAAATGTATGGTTTACAAATTGTTCAGGCTTATGAGCAAGTCAGTCAAGGAAAACGCAAGCTGAGCATCGGCACTCTCTATCCAACTCTCAGCCGCATGGAGGGAAGAGGCCTAGTTACATCTCACCTAGTTTCTCGCCCAGAGGATGACAAGGGCGGTGCACGGCGCAAGCTATTCCGAATCACATTACAGGGATCTCGTGCCTTGAATCATCAAGATGACTTCCGCAAAGCCCTGCATGCATGGCAGCCGACTTAGAGCCCTACTTTGCTGTCGTCCCTAGGGCTGGGTCAGCCTAACCTGAAAATGGGACGATCGAGCGCCAGTTGGGGCATCCACTTATACCTAAAACATCAAGAATCAATGGAAGGCGATTCCTGCAAGGGATCGTCTTTTGCGTTGGAAGCGATCGCAAATCTTTTTAGATAGATAAAACGAACTTCCGTCAAGGCTGAAAAATCTAAATAGGAGAGATTTTTCAAAACAAGGCACAAAAGCAAATATCTAAAAAATATGATATTCTCAAGGTATCGTTTCTGGAGTGGAAAGTCTTATGGCAAAATGTCCTCGGAATGTCATGGGTCAGCCAGATTGTTTCATCGTGGATCACCCCGATCGCCCCGAATCAGAAAGCTTTTGTGCAACCTGTCAAAAACGGTTCCGGAAAAACGGACATGAAGGTGCACTAGCATTTGCGCTCTCCGCGCTCATCACAATCTTCTTAGTTGTGCTGCTTTGATGGTGAACCTATGCGGCTCTGTTTCGTCTAGGCACACCTCCTTCGTACAATGAAGTAACATGTTCGTCCTTCCCGCTCGACACATCTTCAAAAATGGCTGGAACAACAACGTTATTAACCCTGACACAACGACTCACAGAACATGCAGCAGAGGCTAGTACTCAATCGGTGAGCAAAACCCTGACATTGACAGCAGAAGAACGGACGCGATCGCGCCATACCTTCACCGCCGATGATGGTAGTCTGGTGTGCCTACACCTGCCTCGGGGAACTGTGTTGCGAGACGGGGATCTCCTCTATGGAGCAACGGAAGAACGAGTGCGCATCCAGGCTAAAGCCGAACCCGTCTACACAGTGTCGGCAAAAACGCCCTACGACCTTCTACGGGCGGCCTATCACCTGGGCAATCGTCATGTGTCGCTAGAAGTCACTTCAACCTACCTGCGGCTAACCCCAGATACTGTGCTGAAAGACATGCTGCTCGCAATGGGATTGGATGTTCACGAAGACGTGCAACCCTTTCATCCCGAAGCCGGGGCATACGCTCAGGGGCACTCCCACGCACAACATTCCCCCCTGAGTACAGGACAAGAACCAGAAAACCCTTGATTTTGGGTAACGCGGGCAGTGCCCGCGTTACCCAAAATCAAGGGTTTTAGTTGGAATTTGATTTTTTGTCCTGTACTGAGCATTCCCACACCCATTCCTGACTAGAAAACAGACTGGGGAAACGGAGAGCGTTTTTTGTAGTCGCCGAGTGCCGCTTGATGCAGAAAGAAGAGGGGTAGACCAAACACAATCAGCTCGAATAAAAACATAACGAGCATTTCTGTCAATGTGAGCGTGAGTTCGGGTGCTGCATACAAAGGATTGGTGATGACTAACACACTAACTGCACCAACAAAAAGCAATAGACAATAAAACATCGTGTGCCAAGCCCAACCCCAGAGGCTTCTGGGTGTAAACAGCAGAAAAGCACGTTCTCGGAGTGATAGCTGTTGAACGGTTTTTGCGCTTTTAACTTGCCGTTGCGTTTGTTTTTCTTCCTCTAACAAACGAAATCGCTCCAACACCCGTTCTAATTGCTCTCGATAGCGATCGCGAATGACCATCGTCTTATCATCGGGTTCCCCATAATCTAGCCCTGCAAATAAGGTCTGCCACTTTTCTAGCAGCTCTAGCTCGGCATGGAGGCGCTTCAGTTCCCGTGAGTGCAGATTGTGCCGCGTGCGATCGTCTAGAATTTCAAAGATGATCGGAAGTAGCCCGGCTGTTGCAGGAACGAGCGCCAACGCAAACTCCATATAGTTCATGACTATCCTCCCCCTTCCGCTCTACCTGGATAATTCCCCTAATTTGAGAGGAAATGCACAAACACCCGCTATATCCATGCTCTGAGAACCACAATCAGATCATTCTTCAAACTCTCGCAGTACAAGGATTACAAGAGATAATCTGTAGCAGGCTCTTAAGGAATGGGTAGTGCGAGGGAGTTGCAATCGCCACAGCGTTATCCCAAACTCACGATAGTGAACTAAGCCAGAGTGGAGGAGCAGATATGGCAGGCGTGCGATTGGCGGTTAACGGCACATTGATGCGGGGACTAAAGCTGAATGACAATTTGCTGAATGCAGGTGCACAGTTTGTCCGAGAAGCCACGACAGAAACCTGCTATCGGCTATGGTCTATCGGCGATCGCCATCCGGCCATGCTCAAGGTGAAAGAGGGGGGGCGGGCGATCGCTCTCGAAGTTTGGGATGTACCGCCTGATGGACTAGTGCAAATTCTGCTGCAAGAACCCCCTGGACTCTGCATTGGGCGCGTTCGGCTCGCGGATGGCGAAGAGGTGCTGGGCGTGCTGGGCGAACCGTTCCTCTGCGAAGGCGAACGAGAAATTACAGAGTACGGCGGCTGGCGAGCCTACTGTGACAAGGCAACAGTCCACTGAACGGCTCAAAATCGGCAACACATCCCCTAACCTGATGACTGCAGATTTAAATCTGGAAGAGAAGAGTCTACTTCCGAACTACAAGACAAACTCGTTAAAATTGCCGTAACACTGTGTTGGAGAGCGGAGCGCTGTACCTATGAGCCAAGCCCCCTCAACTGAATCCCAACTCCTGACCTTCGAGGAGTATTTGCTCTACAGCGAAGTAACAGACACCCGATACGAACTGGTGAACGGAGTGCTGATCGAAATGCCCCCCGAAAGTGACGACAATCTCAGCATTGCCCGAAAACTTCTCCTGGAATTAGTGAAGTATCTCCCAGCAGACTGGGTCGTATGGGGAACTGAAATTGAAGTCTCTGGGCGACGGGCAACTTGCCGGATTCCAGATTTGCTGGTGCATACCGAAGAA
>JBCBSL010000138.1:0-13052 GCA_039819145.1 Cyanobacteria bacterium J06638_22 | reverse complement strand
AGCCAATTGGGGTGGAAAAGCTGGCCGATGCGGCAATCATGATGCAGATGACAAAGGGCATGAAATTTACCCCAAGGGACTGCGAAATGGAAAGGGAAACCGGGAACATGAGTGCGGCGGCCGCATTATTGGTAATCACCTCGGTCATGAGTGTCGTGATGCCGTAGACGATGGCGAGGGCAATCAAGGGGTTATCGCCCGCAAGGCCGAGGAAACTGGAGGCGATCGCCTCCGATGCCCCTGTCACCTCTAGTGCCCGACTAATTCCCAATGCGGCTCCAATCACCAACAACACCGACCACTCAATGCTGCGCATTGCCCGTACCGGAGAACAGCATCCGGAAATCAGAATGATCATGGCGGCTAGGGTCGCTGCTTTCAGCATACTCAGCCAGCCAAAGGCCGCAAACACTACCATCGCCAACAACGCTATGAGTGCAATGGGTGCTTTTTCGTGACGCGGGGGTTCAGAATCGGGAACAGTGCTCGTTAGATAAAAGTCGCGAGACCCGCGCTGCCGCTCTAGGAAGTTGGCGTGGGCTTCGAGCAGGAGCACATCCCCTTGCTGAAGGCGAATATCCCCAATTTTTCCGCTGATCCGCTCACCATTGCGGGCAACTGCCAAAACCACAGCATCGTAGCGCGTGCGGAACTGCCCTTCCCGAATGGTCTTGCGAATGAGCGGGCAGGTATTCGACACTACCGCTTCGATCAGGCTCCGTTCCGAACGCGGACTATCGAGTTTAAAAACCTGGTCTGTGGCCGGTTGCAACCCTCGCATCCGATGCAAATCCACAATCGAATCGACGGCACCGACAAATACCAACTGGTCATACCCTCGCAGCAGTTCTTTAGGACTAACCGCTGCTAGTACCTGGCTACCGCGCACAATTTCGACAAGATACAGCCCCGGCAAGTGGCGCAAGCCAGCCGCCTCAATGCTCTGACCCACCAAGGAACCATTGGGAGCAACAACCATCTCAACGGTGTACTGGCGTGGATCGACACCGGCGCTGATGACGGGTTTCCGAATCGGTAGGAGCCAGCGAGAAAAGAAGAAGACAAAGATTGTGCCTGCGATCGCACAGGGCAAGCCAATCCCTGCAATGTCAAACATCCGCATAGGAGCATAGTCGGTATCCGCAACAAGCAGTCCATTCACCACCAGGTTTGTGGAGGTGCCAATGAGCGTACAAACGCCTCCAAAAATTGCGGCGTAACTGAGCGGAATCATGAATTTCGAGGCGCTGACTTGGAGCTTGCGGCACCAATCATTTACCACAGGGATAAACATAGCGACCACTGGGGTGTTATTGAGAAATGCACTCAACCCCATGACGGGAAACATCAATCGCACCAAGGCGATCGCTTCTCGTTTGGGCAGCCCCAACACATGTTGCGAGATCCAGGCCAGTGAGCCAGTTTGCTGCAGACCAGACACAACGACGTACAGTACCCCAACCGTTGCCATCCCGCTATTACTGAAGCCAGACAGGGCTTGTTCCGTATTCAGGATCCCAGTGATATATAGGGAAGACAATGCTCCTAAAAACACCATCTCCACGGGTAGGGAAGTTAGGGCATTGAGCAAAAAAGCAATGAATGTCACCGATAGGGTCAGCCAACCCTGCCACCCCAGATCGGTCACGGGCAAGGTCGGAAAAAATGTATGAAGTAGGGCGATCGCCGCCATTCCTAACAACCCGATAACGATTAACATTAGCCATACCGTTCGGGGCTTAGAAAATCGCCCCCGCTGCGGAAATTGTTCAGTCCACATGCTATTTCTGGTTGCCTCGCATCTGTTGGAATGTAGCTGCCGTCTCGGTCGATTAAGCCATGTAACTCAAGACCTCTGCATCAGGTTACATCCAATCCCTCTCTGGCTCACCCCTACGGTCGGTAAATTCACGTAAAATTTGCTTTAAAGCAAAAAAATATTATGCTGCGTTCCCTGCGTATCTAAGTAGAGAGTAGAAACACTTCCATGAACACGAATCGTCAGAAGCTATAGCCCTCCTCTAGACTTGCAACATTCTAGAGGATATTGCTGACACTTTATAAAGTGTTGATGATTCCACCTTAGAAATCTATGCGTTCGACAACAAAATTGCTAAGCAGTGATAACCCATCGGCACCCTGTCCGGATAAGCAATCTGTTTCACCCCAACCATTAAAAACTAACGGAAACTTAGTGTTGCTCGAACCCCGATTTCTCGTTTGAACGACGCAACTAAAACCATTTAGTTCCAATTTTTGGGATTAACTTCTTGTTTAGAGAGCTGTATGGGGAAAACTCGATGTTTATTTGTTTTTTGTCTATATAAAGAGTTCAATTAAGGACTTAATCAAAAAATAAAAACCCTATGAGAGGGGGTTGTAATCTATCCTCTCATGGGGGCTTTTGGAATGTTTAGTCGCGGTTTCAACCGTCGGATTTGCTTATTTCGAATTCGCAGTCATTAGGCTTTTCGAGCCTGACCAGAATGACCGATGCCTTTGTACTCAATTAGGCTACTTTTTTGACCCAACAGCTTGTTTCGATAAAACTTCAATTGACCCAGCATGTTAGGAAATTTCCCAAGGACACAAAATACCGCATAGAGCGCACTATCCCCGGAGGATAGCTCCGTCTGCCGCATGTAGCGATAGATCTTGTAGGTCATTAGGCCATAGCCTAGCAATAGTAGCAGGCTAATTCCACTGGTTGGGATGGCTAGGGCGATCGCCACGCCAGGAATCACCAGTCCCCACAACCAATTGCTGCGGGTTTCCTTAACCCAATGGCGCTCGGGGGGCTTGCCGTGGAGATACGAGCCTTCTGCAAAGGCATGCCCAGCCCGGAGCGATCGCTTCCACCACTGCCCAAAGCGCGTCATCTGGGCGTCGTGCAGCGTCATCTCAGCATCGAGTCGATAGACTTTCCATCCTGATTGCCGCAGCCGCACACAGAGTTCTGGCTCCTCTCCGGCAATCAACGCAGGATTATAGCCTCCGACTTTCTGCAATGCAGCAATCCGCATCATAGCGTCGCCACCGCAGGCAGCCGCCTCACCCACCGGGGTATCCCACTCGATATCGCATAATTTGTTGTAAATCGTCTGCTCTGGAAAGCGTTCCCGCCGCCGACCGCAAACCACCGCCCAAGCGGAATGTTCGGTCAGCGCCTGCTGCGCCTGCTCCAACCATCCCTCGACAACTTCACAATCCCCATCAACAAACTGCACATAGGTCAGCCCAGGGCATAGCGTCAGCAACCGCTCCAGCCCAGCATTGCGAGCACGAGCCGCGGTAAAGGGAATCGTTAAATCCAACGCAACCACATCCGCACCCAGGGAACGCGCCATTTCGACACTGCCATCCGTGGAACCAGAGTCTACATACACCACCTGGCGCACCTTCCCAACCACCGCTTCCAGACAGCGACGGAGGCGATCGCCTTCATTCCGCCCAATCGCGATTAGCCCAATCTCGCTCACTGCCCTCACTCCTAGCCGGATGTCAATGAATTCCCCACCAGTGTGCCCCGATCCCTCCAAGGATGCACACCCTCTTTACTAGAATTTGAAGTTCAGACGACAGATATCAAGGAACCGCAAAGGCACAAAGACACAAAGGAAATGAGTGCTCTCTATCTAAGCTCATCTATATTCGGTTTATCTGCGTCCATATTCGGTTTATCTGCGTTCATCTGCGTTCCCCTGATTTTGAGCGCGACTTGATAAATAAAACGCTTTAGTAAAGTAGCACAGGGGATCCGATTTGACTTTGTAAAGAGGTTTCTTTACTTTTTTCATATGGCAACAAAACCCTCTAAATCCAAGTCCTCCTCCCGCAAAACGGCCAAAAAGACGGATTCAACCCGCACTCGGCGGGCGCTCGTCAACTTGCTCAAGCAAGAAGGCGCGATGGATTCCCAGGCGCTTGCTGAGCAGTTAGGGGTGTCAGCGATGGCCGTGCGGCAACATCTCTATGCGCTGCAGGAGGAGAAGCTGGTCACCTATGAGGAAGAGCCACGGGCCATGGGGCGTCCGGCCAAGCTCTGGCAACTCACCGCCGCCGCCGATCGCCTTTTCCCCGATGGCTATGCTGAACTCACCCTGGGGTTGATTCAGTCGGCGATCGAAGCCTTCGGTGACGAAGGCTTCGAAAAATTGCTAGATGTTCGCACGCGGCATCAGATTACGGATTACCAAACGCGCATTTCATCGAAAGATTCCTTGGCCAATAAACTGAACGCCCTGGCACAGCAACGCACCGACGAGGGGTACATGGCTGAGGTAGAAATGCTGAACGATGGATCATTTTTGCTGATTGAAAATCACTGCCCGATTTGTGCGGCGGCCAATGCTTGCACGGGGTTGTGCGATCGCGAACTCGAGGTATTCCAGTCTGTTTTAGGGGAGGAAACGCGTGTGGAACGGACGGAGCATATCGTTGCGGGGGCGCGGCGGTGTGTGTATCGAGTCAAGGAAAACGCTTGATGAATCGGGCAGTCCCTGTTCCTGTTTGCCGAATGGAAAAGGGCGGACATCTCCCCCGGGCGATCGCCCAGTCGCGCGCTAGGGTAAGAAGGTACTGTGCTACTCCGCCTGCCCATGAAAGTTCTCTTCTCTGAAAAGCAGTTTTGGAAAAAGCTAGCGCGCTTCGCGACCAAAGCCGGGCGCGACGTGGTGGAAAAAGCCCTCACCCTATATGTGGCCGCCCAGCGTCCCGAAACACCTCTATGGGCAAAATCCATCATCTACTCTGCGCTTGCCTACTTTATCCTGCCAACAGACGCTATTCCGGATGTCACTGTCGGCGTGGGCTTTGTGGATGATCTGGGTACCTTGATTGCAGCATTGGGAGCGGTAGCCATGTGCATCACCCCCGAGGTGAAAGCTGAAGCCAAGCAAAAGGTCGAAGACTGGTTCGGAGAAGATAGACCCCTCGACGCAGAAGCAGAGACCATCCAAGATGAAGGTGTTCGGGTCATCACTATCGAATAGGGCAGTTTTGGAATAGAGCAATTCAGATGAGAGGCTCCCAATGGTTCAATCTTCTATAAAATCTTTGACGCTAGAAGCATTCCTCCAGATACCGGAGACCGAGCCTGCCAGCGAATTCATTGATGGGCAAATTGTTCAGAAGCCAATGCCACAAGGAGAACATAGCGCCATTCAAACAGAGCTAGCGCCTTCTATTAATGCGATTGTTAAGCCTCAGAGCATTGCACGGGCGTTTACCGAGCTTCGTTGTACGTTTGGTGGGCACTCAATCGTTCCTGATATTTCTGTGTTTCTGTGGGAGCGAATTCCACGGCAAGAAAATGGTAGAGTGACTAACGCCTTTTTAACGGCTCCAGACTGGACTATTGAGATTCTTTCACCCGATCAAAGCCAGACAAAAGTAACCAAAAATATCTTGCACTGCCTCGAAAATGGGAGTCAAATGGGATGGTTGATCGACCCTGATGAACAATCCATCTTCGTATACTCATCTGACCACCCAACGGCAGTCTATGAACAGCCTGAAGCTCAGGTGCCTGTCCCAGAGTTTGCGAAGGATTTAAAGCTTAAAGTTGAAGATCTATTCAACTGGTTATTGGCATAGATTGCTAGGCAGATGCTCGCTATCATCACCCGTCAATACTCAATCCAGCAAGAACTGAATATAGGGCGAAAATAGTCCTGGCTCTAACAGGAACGAGTCATGCCCCTTATCCGAATGAACCGTGATATAGGCCACATTGATGTCGTTGTCCTTCAGCGCTTTGACAATGTGTAATTGCTCTTCGGGATAGAAGCAAACATCGGAATCTACACTGAAGACCAAATAGTTTTGGTGGGTGCAGGCGGCGAAGAGTCCGGTACTTCCATTTTTGAGGTAGAAGCGCTGCCAGATGTCCATGATGCGGAGATAGCTATTGGCATCGAATCGATTCGCAAACTTTCTCCCTTGGTGATACATGTAGGACTCAATAGGGTGGGACATAGAGTAGGCTTGCCCGATCGCCTCTTGATAGGCAATTTCCTGGCGTGCACGATTTTCCATCACCCCGAGGGAAACGAAGGTTTTGTGGGAAATCATGCGCGCGAGAATGACCCCTTCTTTAGGAGGATGGCGATCGTAATAGTCGCCGTTGTTGAAATTGGGGTCGTTGCGAATGGCCAGCACTTGCTCGAAGTTGTGAACCCGCTGCAAAACCGTGGTTCCCAGTCCGGTGGCAATAGGGATCACGTTGCGAACGCGATGGGGGCAGCGAACCGCCAGGAGGAGCGCCATCATTCCCCCCAACGAACCACCGATCGCCCCATGCAAACACTCAATACCCAGCGCATCCAGCAGCCGCAGTTGGCTCCGCACCACGTCCCAGGCGCTCACCTGCGGAAAGCCACTGCCGTAGGGTCTTTCTGTTTTGGGATTGATGGAGCGCGGTCCCGTGGAGCCGTAGCAGCTCCCGAGATAGTTGGCGCAAATGATGAAGTAGCGATCGCTATCCAATGCCCGACCCGGCCCGATAAAAGCATCCCACCATCCCATGGTGCATTCTTCCGTCCACAAGTCCTCGACACCAGGCACACTGGGGTTAAACCCTGCTGCGTGATGGCTGCCGGTGAGGGCATGGAACACCAGAATGGCGTTACTGGCATCGGCGTTCAAGGTGCCGTAGGTTTCGTAGGCTAGTACAGCTTCCTCAAACATCTCCCCCGATTCCAACTCAAAGGGGGCATCCGCTGTCAGGAAGAAAAACTGGGTATTGATCGGATCGCTACTCATCAGGCTGGGGAATTGGATGGATGGGGCGTTGCTGAAAAGCAGTATGACTCGAAACGAAGTTTCGAGCATACTGCACCTCTTTCATACCCAGTATTAGCAACACCGTATGGACAGATAGAACTTACGCATTTGCCACGAAAAACTAAAGAAATTCGATAATTTTTGGGGCGCAGAGCGCCCCAAAAATTATCAAACTACGCAAGTCCTGACAGACTGGGGTGCTAGTCCAGGGCTTGCTTCAGGTCGTCGATGATATCGTCGGCGTCTTCAATCCCGATCGCCAACCGTACCAGACCGGGCGAAATACCTGCCAGCTCCAGATCCTGTTCCGACAATTGCGAGTGGGTGGTAGACGCTGGGTGGATCGCCAGACTTTTTGCATCGCCCACATTTGCTAGGTGGGAGAACAACTGCAGCCGCTCGATGAAGCGTTTCCCAGCATCAGCTCCCCCTCGAATGCCAAACACCACCATGGCACCAAAGCCATTTTTCAGATAGCGCTTGGCGACGGGGTAGGCTTTGTCGGTTTCCAGCCCCGGATAGCGCACCCATTCCACGGCGCCATGTTGCACCAGGAACTCGGCCACTTTCATGGCGTTTTCGCAATGGCGCTGCATCCGCAGGTGTAAGGTTTCGATGCCTTGCAGGAACATCCAAGCATTATCGGGGGCGATGCAGGCTCCCAGGTTCCGCAAAGGAATGAGTCGCATCCGCAGAGTGTAGGCAATGGGCGCGAGGGGACCGAGATCATGGGCGAAGCGTAGCCCGTGGTAGCCGGAATCCGGTTCACTCATCAGCGGGAACTTGCCCGAGGTCCAGTCAAACTTGCCCGAATCAACCATGATTCCACCAATGCCTGTGCCATGCCCACCCAGCCATTTGGTAAGGGAATGCACAACGATATCCGCGCCATGCTCCAGCGGACGCATTAAGTACGGCGTGGTGAAGGTGCTGTCAACGACCAAAGGTAAGCCATTCTCGTGGGCGATCGCCCCAATCGCTTCCAAATCCGACACTTCCAATCCCGGATTGCTCACTGTTTCGCAAAACAGCATCTTGGTCTTATCGGTGATGGCGCTGCGGAAGTTTTCCGGGTTGCGCGGGTCTATCATGCGAACGGTGATGCCAAACTGCGGCAGGATGTCTTTGAACATCGTGTAAGTGCCGCCATACAGCGTGTTGGCCGACACCACTTCATCGCCTACCTGGCAAATGTTGATGATGCTATAGAACACGGCGCTGGTGCCTGACGACACCGCCAGTGCCGCTGCGCCGCCTTCTAGAGCGGCGACGCGCTTCTCCAGCACATCCTGGGTCGGGTTCATCAAGCGCGTGTAGATATTGCCCAGCTCTTTCAACGCAAACAGGTTTGCCGCATGCTCGGTATCGCGAAAAGTGTAGGAACTGGTGCGATAAATCGGTACAGCACGGGACATCGTGGTGGGATCCGGCTCCTGTCCCGCATGGAGGCACTGGGTCCCAAGTTTGTAGGTCTCACTCATCTCAAACGCTCTCTTTCACTCTCTTCAAAGTCGCTCAACTGATGCTCGAACGTTTCACTGTGTAGAACGAACACAGGGCAAAATCGTTCAGAGCATAGCTCAGAAAGTTTATATCAAGATGTCCAGAATTCAATGGAATCCCGGGTTTCCTTAACTTGTCAAGATGAAACTAAAAATTGCAGCAATTCTCATTTTGGAAAATTTGCCGTTCGCCCTGAGCCTGTCGAAGGGTGAACAGGCTTCGACAAGCTCAGCCTGAGCGGCATTTCATAAACTAACAAAGCCATACTGAGAATTGCTGTAAAAATTGACGGTTGGCGACCCAATGGCCGACTCTATTCCCATAGATGACATTAAAAGGTAGATGACATGAAAAGGCATTGCCAATGGGAGGGTGATGCAGCGCATCTACCCTCCCAGGAAAGCAGAAAAAACGTTGTTTCTTAGAATTGACAGGATGTGTGGCGTTTTTGAACCCGTTGTTGGTCAACCTCAGGCGATCGAGTTGCTGACCTGTGCGATGCAGCGCGATCGCCTAGCCCCGGCCTATCTGTTTATGGGGCCGGCTGGGGTTGGACGACGGCTGACCGCAGAATGCTTTGCCGCCTGGATTTTGGCCAACGATGAAACCCATATCCAGCTCCAGCGGATTGCCCAGCACAATCATCCTGATTTGCTTTGGGTGGAACCGACCTACCAGCACAAAGGCAAATTGCTGACGGTTGCGCAGGCGGAGGCAGAAGGGCTGAAGCGCAAAGCCCGACCCCAGATTCGGCTAGAGCAGATTCGCGAGATTGGGCAATTCCTCAGTCGTCCTGCCCTGGAAGCGCGACGGGCGGTGGTGGTGCTAGAGGCGGCTGAAACGATGGCGGAATCGGCAGCCAATGGATTGCTTAAAACGCTGGAGGAGCCGGGCAATGCAACGCTGATTTTATTGGCTCCGAATGCCGAATCGCTCTTGCCAACGCTCATCTCCCGCTGTCAGCGGATTCCCTTTCGGCGATTGAGTGAGGCGGATCTAGCGACCGTGTTGCAACGGGCTGAACAAGCCGAGATCCTGCAAGCGCCGGATGTGCTGGCACTAGCTCAGGGTAGTCCGGGAGAGGCGATCGCCCACTGGCAACAACTCCAAGCCATGCCCGCTGACCTGCTGACCGACCTGTCTCACCCGCCGACCTCGTTGCGATCGGCGCTCGAATTTGCCGCGACAATCAACCGCACCCTGGATACCGAAGCCCAACTGTGGCTGGTGGAATATTTGCAACACCGCTACTGGCATACCCAGCGCCACTCAGCTTGGATCCACAGCCTCGAAACTGTGCGCAAGCAGTTGTTGAACTATGCCCAACCACGCCTGGTTTGGGAAGTTGCACTGATGAAAATGGTGGCGTCGTGACGGGGGGGGTGAATCCTGTATCAACGCCCTAGAGTTGCTTTACCATAAACACGCTATTGGGATCCTCCACATAGTCGCCAAAGGGCAGGTGGTACTCAAAACCATACCGGAGGTACAGGGCACGGGCAGGGATAAACGCCGGGAAGGAGCCCGTTTCCAGATACAGACGCTGGTAGGTGCGTTGGTTCGCTGCTTTAATGATGTGTTCCAGGATTTTGGAGGCCACACCCTTGCGGCGATGGGCTCGGGCCGTTCGCATCGACTTAATCTCACCGCTGGTCGCATCCAACTCTTTCAGCGCACCGCAACCCAGGAGATCCTTGCCCTCCCATGCCGACCAAAAGGTAATGTCGGGCGATCGCAGCGCCTCCAAATCCAGAGCATGAATACTTTCCGGAGGGGTAATGGCATGCATATCGTCAAGATGTTCCTGCAAGAGGTCAGCAATCTGTTTGCCCGTCAAATCATCTTCGCGAATCTGCATTTTGCTTTTCTCTATCTCCAACGCGTTCCTATCAATTCTTGATCGACTCACAATACACGTATACAGCGGCGGGTAACGATCATAGGTCGTTGCTGGTCAGAACAATTGCGTCTGATTTAACACATAGACAGATTCGTTCATCAACATTCAAATTCTCGATATTCAAATTCTCGATTCCATTGCGCGACGCGTTTAGAGAAACCCAGTCACCTTTTGCAAGCCCCGCAAGGCTATAGAATTGCCCTAACGCATTGAGCTCTGTGGAGGTTGGCGATCGCATGATGCATGGATATATTCCCCCCGAACGGTTTTTCCCCTATCTCACCTGGACGGAGATTGAGGCCATGGGCGATCGCGATCAAGCGGTTATCCTGCAACCGATTGGGGCGATCGAGCAACATGGGCCGCATCTGCCGTTAATTGTGGATTCGGCGATCGCCACAGCCATTGTTGGCAAGGCTCTAGCGCAGCTTGATGCCGCTGTGCCCGCCTACAGCCTGCCGCCGCTGTACTACGGCAAATCCAACGAGCACTGGCACTTTCCGGGCACCATTACCCTCACGGCTCAAACTCTAATTCAAGTGCTAACAGAAGTGGGTGAGAGCCTCTATCGTGCCGGGTTTCGTAAATTCGCCCTGGTTAATGGTCACGGCGGTCAACCTCAAATTATGGAGATTGTGGCGCGGGATTTGCATCAGAAGTACGACGACTTTCTAGTTTTTCCCCTATTCGCGTGGCGCGTTCCCAACTTGCCCTTGGAGGATATTCCGCCCAAAGAGCAGGAGTATGGCATCCATGCCGGGGAGTTGGAAACGAGTGTGATGCTGTCGCTGCTCCCCGACCAAGTGCGGATGGATCGGGCTGTTGCCGAATATCCCCACGGCTTGCCGGAAAACAGCTTGCTGAGTATGGAAGGGGCACTCCCCTTTGCCTGGACAACGCGAGATCTCAGCCGCAGCGGGGTGTTGGGCGATCCACTCCCCGCCACCAAGGAAAAGGGCGATCGCCTACTCGCCGCCACCATTGAACAGTGGGTCGCTGTCATCACCGATTTGTACCAGTTCCAACAACCCAAAGCCTGGAAACCGTAACTTTGTATAGTCTTACGCATTGAGATTAGGACAAATCATTTTTTGAAAGCCCCGCGACGCGGGGCTTTCAAAAAATGATTGGGTTCTACCTGAGCGCGTAGCGCTATAGAAGGTGTAGAGAAAAGGCATACCACTTCTCAGAAAACACCATCTTTTTTTGTTCTGCAATCTCGAAACCGTAACCACTGACGCGAATTTTGCCATCTGAAGTCGGTATCCTGGTCTTCAAGTTATGGCTCAGGTGTCCGACTGCAGGGTGAAAGATTTTTGCTGATCAACCTCGGTGAAAAGGCGGTGAAAAAACTTTAAGGTCGCACCTTTACTTTCACCGTATTCTTTAGATTTACGAATCATCTTAGATTGACGAATCAGGAAAAATTGCATGGAACGACTCATTGCGTTGCTTGGCTTGGGGGTATTCGTTGCCATAGCCTATGGCATGTCGACCAATCGTCAAGCCATTCGCTGGCAACCCATTCTCTGGGGCATTGCCCTCCAACTGATTTTTGCCCTGTTCATCATTCGCACCCCCATCGGATTGGCCATTTTCCAATTCCTTGGTGATGTCGTTACCCAATTCCTCAATTTTTCCGATGCTGGAGCTTCCTTTGTATTTGGCGAAAACTTCCAGGAATTTTTCTTCGCCTTCAAAGTATTGCCCACCATCATTTTCTTCTCTGCATTCATTAGCTTGCTGTATTTCTTTGGCATCTTGCAGCGTGTCGTGCAAAGTTTTGCTTGGGTCATGCAGCGCACTATGAAAACCTCGGGTTCAGAGACGCTTTCGGCAGCGGGCAATATCTTTGTTGGACAAACCGAGGCGCCACTGCTTATTAAGCCCTATGTGTCGGCTATGACGATGTCCGAACTCCACGCGGTGATGACGGGAGGATTTGCCACCATCGCCGGCGGGGTTCTGGCGGCCTATGTTTCCTTCGGTGTCCCGGCTGAGCACTTGATCGCCGCTTCGGTGATGTCTGCCCCGGCCGCCCTGGCCATATCCAAGTTGATGTTCCCTGAAACTGAAGAATCGGCCACGGGTGGCGAGATCACGATGAAAGTCGAGCGTACTTCGGAGAATGCCGTTGATGCGATCGCCGCTGGCGCCCTGGATGGCCTCAGACTAGCCCTCAATGTCGGTGCCATGATCATCGCGTTCCTAGGTTTGTTGGCTGCTTTTAATGCCTTGCTGGGCTGGTTAGGCAGTCTGGTGGGCATTGCTGATCTCTCTCTGGAACTGATTCTGTCCTATGTGCTGGCTCCCGTGGCCTGGTTGATGGGGGTGCCCTGGGTCGATTGTGGGCAGGTGGGAATTCTGCTCGGCAAAAAAACCATTCTTAACGAATTCATCGCCTACCTGGATCTGCAACCGCTGATTGAAGAAGAAGCTATTTCTGAGCGGGCGATCGTCATTGCAACCTATGCCCTTTGCGGGTTTGCCAACATCGGTTCCATTGGCATCCAAATCGGCGGTATCGGCGGTATTGCACCCGAGCGCCGAGGAGATTTGGCGAAACTTGCTGTGCGAGCCATGATTGGGGGAACGATCGCCTGCTTCATGACGGCCTCTATTGCTGGGATGCTGATTTAGTGCTGGGATGCTGATTTAGTGCTGGGATGCTGATTTAGAAACGGCTGCAAATTCCGGGATAGCAGAATCCAAGTATGATTTTTTCCGCGCAGGGCATACCCAGTTCTTCGCGAAAATAATTTCATCGGCAATAATCAAATTCGGTATTGCTGGCTGAGGGTATGATTTTTTTCGAGAAGCGGCGTAGCCCCCCCGCGTCTCGGAAAAAATCATACTTGGGTTATGC
>JBCBSL010000137.1:0-13093 GCA_039819145.1 Cyanobacteria bacterium J06638_22 | reverse complement strand
ATCCCACTGCTGTTGTGCATCCCAAAGCTGAACTGCATCCTTCGGTTCAGCTTTGGGATGCACAACAGCAGTGGGATGAATCAGAGTAGCCAAGTCAATTAATTCAGAAGGGTAGGTGGGCTTCGACAAACGGAGCGACGACGGGGAGGAACTTAAATCCCATAAACAGCGGAACCACAGCGAAGATAGAAAAACTGCTTTCCATGCCAGCCCTTCCAGCATACGGCGGGAAGGGGATAGCCACAGCGAATTCAGAGGCTATTCATCAACCAGAGAAAACATGAGTTTGCCCTGGGCAGCCAGTTGGCCTTCGACCTCAGCGCGCCCTTGCATCCAGCCAAATTTTCGATGCTTGATGCGCAGCAGCTCCACCGTCATCACCAACTGGTCGCCGGGGACGACGGGGCGACGAAACCGGACATCATCAATCCCGGCAAACATGAACAGCCCGACGGGGATGTCGGGGAGCTGGGTCAAAACGATGCCGCCCACCTGTGCCATGGCCTCAATGATCAATACCCCCGGCATAATAGGACGTCCGGGGAAATGCCCCTGGAAGTGGGGTTCATTGAAGGTGACATTTTTGATGCCGGTCGCCCGCTTTTCGGGCACAAAATCGATGATGCGATCGACTAAAGAAAAAGGATAGCGATGCGGCAAGAGCTTATGGATTTCTTCGACCGAAAAAATGCAAGGCTGTGCCTTAGGGGACTTTGATATCGGTTCAGCCGTTTCGGGTGCCGGAGAATTGTCAGATGAAATATCCGTGTGAAGATCAGTCAAAGTGGACATAGGTTGAAGGACTCAAACGAGTAAAACAAACAAAGGTGAAAACGGAAAAAGCCAAGTCATGAACCCCTCCTAGCGAGCCGACAGGAAACCCTGAAAACCCTATTGCACAAGCCGATGAGCTAGGCGCGTATGGAGGTGGTGGCTGGCCTTGTAGGCGATGTAATGGGCGATGGGCAGGCGGTGAACCAAACTCAAGTCTCCTACTAAGTCTAAAAGTTTATGGCGCACTGGCTCATTTGAAAATCGTAGGGGTGGATTCAACCAGCCTTTGGCACCACACACGAGGGCGTTTTCGAGGGTGCCCCCTTTGATCAAGCCTTGCGATCGCAAATACTCAACCTGATGCGCCAACCCAAAGGTGCGGGCTGGGGCGATCGCCTGCTCAAAGGATTCGTCACTCGGCGACCAGCTGATCCACTGCTTGCCAATGGGTTCGAGGTCAAAGTCGATGCCGTAGGTAAACCGCAGTTCGGGGGAGGGGATGGCGGTGGCAAAGGCATCGTCCTGGTATATCGTGATGGGTTTTTCCAAGTGAGGAGTCGGGGCTTTGGCGACGGTTTGGGACTGAACCCCTGCCTGGGCGATCGCCTCCACCCAAGGCAACGCCGACCCATCTAAAATCGGCACTTCGCCTCCATCGATTTCAATGCGGGCATTGTCGATCCCCATTCCTATGAGAGCCGCCAGCAAATGTTCGACCGTGCGCACCGTGGCGGAAAGAGACCCCTGCTCCGCCGCCAGTTCCGTTGAGAGGGTCGTTTGCCCAACCTGAAGAATGGTTGCCGGAATAGGCGGAGCGGTATCCGGCATGTCGGCACGGATAAACACACGTCCTGTATTAACCGCAGCAGGCAAGATGCGCACCTGTACGGTGTTGCCCGAATGCATGGCTACCCCGGTGCGCTCAAACGGCTGCTGCAGCGTCTGCTGCGATCGCTCGGCAACGCCAAGCCCGCCACCACCTTTTGAGGAAACCAGGTGGGTCGCTTGAGTCGGAAGGGAAGAAGTAGAGTCCATCATGGATGTGGGCGATCGCGCCTCCTTGAGCGCTCAGATGAGGTCAACAACACATCATCAAACCGATAGCAGAGTTGCCATTGGATTAAAACCGTTCGCCAATCCCAAAGTGTATGCGTCCATCGCCGTCATCGTTAAAGCCATAGTCGACACGCACCGCACCGATAGGCGACTGAACCCGCAGCCCAATGCCATAACCAAAGCCTGTTCCAGGCTTATCCCGAATCTCGGCGGGTTCGCCAGGGACGTCGCTACCCGTTCCCAAATCCGTTCCGAAATCGAAGAATAGAACCCCGCCCAGAATGGAAAAGAGGGGGAAGCGATATTCCGCCGACCCTAACAAGAAGGCGCGGCCACTGCCCACCTCCCCGGCGTCGTAGCCCCGAACCGAGTCCGTGCCGCCTAGGGAGAAGGCTTCGTAAGGGGGGAGGTCACCCAGAACCACCCCACCTTGGAGGTTCAACGCAAGGGTTTCGGGGCCTTCGTTAAAGTCGGTGAAATTAACCGGAATGAAATAGCTATAGCTAGCGCGCAACCGATTCATCAAAATACTGGCATCGCCAATGGGCACCGACTGCTCGGAACTGAGGCGCAGGAACGAACCGCTGGTAGGGGTTATGGGATTGTTGCGCTGATCGTTTGTTGCCGAAACCTGCAGCAGCAGCAAGTCATCCGTGCCATCCCCACTAAAGCTCAGGTCGTTCCCGAACTCGTCTTCGGGGGCCAAGTCCCCATCCGAATCCTGCAGGCGAATGCTTTGGTAGCGCAAGCCAACGCTCCCCGTCCAGCGATTTGCAAAGGGACGACCAAAGGTCACGCCGCCACCAAATCGTCGCACTCGGGGGCGATCGCCATTGGGCAGAAATACTTCATCATCCCCGCCCTCGAATACCAGCGGAATCGAGCGACGGCTAAAGGCATTCACCGTGTAGAACGTGCGGTTTGGATCGGTGGCAATCCAGGGGTCGGTAAAGCTGACATCGAACAGCAAGTCCCGTTCCCCGAGCTGAAATTCGGCGGCCAGTTGTTGGTTGTTGCCCCCAAAGTTCCGCTCCTGGTAGCTCACCGTTCCAAACAAACCACTGGCGGAGCTCACCCCGACCCCAGCGGCGATCGATCCGGTTTGCCCTTCATCGACAATCACCGTCACATCGACTTTGCTCGGATCATCCCCGGGGCTAAGGGCAATTTGTAGGTCATCAAAAATTCCCAACCCAAACGCCCGTCGCAAATCGGCTTCGATTTGTTGCTGGTTGAAGATATCCCCTGGCTGGCTCTCAAATTCTCGCGTGATGATGAAATCTCGCGTGCGGCCATCAACGGGCTCGCCATCCTCATCAAACGGTTCCCCATCGTCGTTGACAAACTGTACCTGAATGTCTTCGATCTCACCCTCGGCCACGGCAAGTTGGACGGTTCCGTCGTCGCGAACTTCGGGGATATCAATCACTTGAGCCAGCACATAGCCGTTGTCCTGATACCAATCATTCAGTTCTTCGATGTTGTCTTGCAACTGGTTCAGGTTGAGAATTTCGCCATACTGCTCACCGAAAATCTCATCCACTGTTTCAGGAGGAACCACCTCGCTATTCGCGAGGGTGACGCTCTGTAGGACGGGGTTTGTTTCTACCAGGAACGTGATGCGCACCCCCAGGGGCGTATCTTCCGGGACGGCTTGCGCTTCGGCAAAGAAGCCCGTGGCAAAGATGGCGTTCACATCCTGCTGCAACTGGGTACGGCTCGTTGTTTGCCCAGGTCGGGTTGTAACAGCGCGAAAGATCTCATCTTCGAGTTCAGGCGGCGCACCACTAATTTCTACTTCTGCCACCAACACACGGGGCTCAGCTGGCGGCTCCTCAGTTTCCTCGGGTGGCAAATCGTCTGGGGTCAAGAAGGTCGGCGGTTCCTCGGGCACTTGCGCCAGCGGCAGGGCAGGGACGGACGCGATCGCCTGGGACGATTCGCCGAGCAGCACGCGCACCTTGTCGCCATCCGGATCCACCGAGGTCGCCACGGGCGCACGACGGTTAACGGCATCGGCCACCGCAACATTGACCACCGCTGCCGGATCATAGGGCGGAATCTCTGGGGTCGTGGAGGCGATCGCCTGCTCCCCAGTGCTCCCCAGTAAGGCACGAATTTTCTCGGTATCGATGATCTCGGTACCCGTAATAGGAGAGGATTCCGCTGGGGCGATCGCCACCGTTGGCTCCCCCCCCTCGTCGGGCGATGCCGCAGAAGATGACAACCCTGTCTCTGGATCAACCTCGGGCTCCGTCTCGGCGCGGGCGGGTGTCGCCGCTCCCAGCGAGGCCAGCAAGGTCACAATTGCCAATAAAACAGGTGACCACCAAAGTTTTTGTACGTTCACGTTATACCCCTCACACACCGATTTTTTTTGCGGGATCGTATTCAGTTTGACTGAGCTGGCGCTCCCGGCAATCCTATCGGAACCCTGGGGAACCGACCAAAGAAAACCGCAGCAATTGTACAGCATCCACCGCCCGGTCTTAGTCGATCTGTGCCAAAACCCGATTCAGCACTTGCTGGTACGCGGCTTCTACATTGCCCAGATCATGACGAAAGCGATCCTTATCCATGACTCGCTTTTCGGCGTCAGGTTCCGCCTGATCCCACAGCCGACAAGTATCTGGGCTAATCTCGTCGGCCAGCAAAATTTGCTGGTGCGCATCCAAACCAAACTCCAGCTTGAAATCCACCAGCGTGATGCCACAGTGCTGGAAAAAATCCGTCAGCTCTGTATTCACGACAAGGGCTAATCGCTGCAGCTCCGCCACTTGCTCTGGAGTGGCCAGGTTCATCACCCGCACCCGATCCAGCGTCAGTAAGGGATCCCCCAGGTCATCATTTTTGTAGTAGAACTCCACTAGCGGGGGCGACAAAGGCGTGCCGACAGCAAGGCCTGTCTGGCGACAGAGGCTCCCCGCCGCGACATTCCGCACCACCACCTCAAGCGGAATAATCTGCACCGCCTTGACCCGCATCTGCCCCTCTGTTGGGGAATCAATAAAGTGAGTGGGAACCCCCTTTTGCTCCAGCCGTTGTAAGAGATGGCTGGACACGGCGCAGTTGATAGACCCTTTGCCGACAATGGTGCCCCGCTTTTGGGCATTGAATGCTGTGGCGTCGTCTTTGAAGACTGTTAGAAGAACATTCGGATCGTCCGTCGCATAGAGAATCTTGGCTTTGCCTTCGTAGAGCTTTTGCAAGGTAGACATGGGGCCACTTGATTTTGGAGGATAGAGGTTTGGAGGATGGAGCTTTAATTTTAGGGCAGTCTCCAACAGCTCATATTACTGCTCGAAGGCATGAATGATGTGTTGATGCAGGTGGAGGCGATCGCCCGTCTGTCGCACCAGCACCACATCGAAGCGGCAGGGCAGCACCGCCAGATCAGGAAATTCTGCCAGGAACACCTCTGCGGTTTGCCACAGGCGAGCCTGCTTTGCCGGGGTGATGGCCTGCAAGCCATTAGCATCCCAGCTCCCGCGACTGCGCGCTTTGACTTCCACAAATACCAGCGAGCGGGGATCGGGCGGTTGAGCCGGGGCGATCGCCACCCAATCCAACTCTCCCCAGCGGCAGTGCCAGCGATGGTGCAACAGCTCCCAACCCGCGGCTGTCAGCCACTCCCCGACCTGCTGCTCAGCACGGGTTCCCAGGTTGGGTTTGGAAGATGATGGCATAGGTTCGGGGAAGGGAGGAGGGATGAATCAGGGCAGTTGCTCGGTAGGATATTAAGCATAGCAATACGGACAGACCCACACAGGCGTTCAACCGCGTGTCCGATCTCTCGCTATCCAATGTCCGCTGCCCGGTCTCCCCGCCGCAAACTAACCTCACGTCCAAAGCCGCTTATGCTATTGCGATTCTTCTCTTGCTTCACCCCTGCTGTGCGTCTGACGCATCCCGGCTCTCATGTCGGATGGTTTCGCCCAGAGAAGCGGCTGTGGCGGGTGGCGGTGAGCCTGCTGCTGATGCTGTGTCTGGTGGTACTGCCCATTACCAATGCCCAGGCGCTTTCCTACAACAAAGAAGATTTGATTGATGCAGACTTCTCGGGCAAAGACCTCACCGATTCTAGTTTCACCAAAGCCCTTTTGCGGCGGACAAACTTCAGTGGAGCCAACCTGAGTGGGGTCAGCTTTTTTGGCGCGAATTTAGAGGATGCCAATTTGGAGGGCGCCAATCTCAGCTACGCCACCCTCGATAGTGCGCGCCTGGTGGATGCCAACCTCACCAATGCGGTGCTGGAGGGCGCGTTTGCGTTTAACGCCAAATTCAATCGCGCCATCATTACCGGAGCCGATTTCACGGATGTGTTGATGCGAGCCGACCAGCAGGAAATATTGTGTGCGATCGCCGATGGCATTAACCCCACTACCGGACGCGCCACCCGCGATAGCCTGGAATGCTACTAAGAAGTACCACCTTTTAAGAGAAGCGGGGCAGTGCCCCGCTTCTCTTAAAAGGTGGGTTTGTTTGTTGCCTAGGCCATCTGGAGTTCCTGAGCCTGCAATTGGCGCATGTGGTGATATAACTTCCAGCAATAGTGCTCCGGCAAGCCACAGGTCACGGCGCCCCGCAACACCACCTGGAAATACCAATCATTTGGGGCATGCTCTTCTTGGGATTTCTCTACCACGGTGTAGGTGCGGACATTAGGGTAGGCAACGCCGCCATGGTAGACCGTGACCTGCTCATGGATGTATCCTTGCTCCCGTTCGTCCAGGGCAGCACTCAAGCGCAGGGGCAAACGATACAGGACGCCTTCTACGCTGGCATTGGCTCTGGGAATCACATCCAGCACGCCACAGGAGCGAAACTTGGAACGCCGATAAAACCCCAGGTGATACTCCGGTAACGTGGCATGGCCGACGACATAGTTGTGGGTGGCTTCGCCAAGCGATCGCTTCAAGTCTACTGGGCACATGCATGATCCGTAGGCGAAGTAGTAGAAACTTGGCTCAGCAACGGCGTGCAAATTTGACGATGCAGTGGCTATGGAGCGATCGCGAAAGCGTTTCATGGCAGGATAACTGAATTCAACAAAGGGAAGGGATGGGCATAGAACCCCTTTGAGCCATTATTTTACTGGATCGCCTACAAAATACTGTATCTTGACTGACAAACCGTAGATTGTGCGATCCAAATCATCGAAGCTTACTTCTTGATGGGATAGGCGTTTTCTATAGTCCGCTTTCCCCATAAGCGCTGTGTGTCGAGATGACCGCTGTATGATTTGCGTGAGTTCTCCTGTCGAAAAAACGAAAGCCGCGAAAACGTTTGGATCTAGGTATGTCTATGGCTGGGCGATCGCTTCAAGCATCTGCAAAGGGCATTCAGCTTATTCGCAATGTCATCAAGCGCGATCAATGGATGCGGAATGAACGCAAGGATGCGCTTGATTTGAGAACTCGGCAATCCATGGCGCGTCTGTTGCGAGGAGAGCCCGTCGATCGCCCCACCTTCGAGTCTCTCTGTGGCTTGTTGGGTCTGGCGGTGGAAGACATTGCCGCTTGCGGTTTGGAAGCAGCTTCCGGATGGCAGCGGGTCGATTTGCGGGTGAGCGAGATGCGCGATCGCCTCCGTCCCTTCATCCAGGAGCAATGTGGCACGGTACAGGTGCTGAATAGGGCACAATCGGTTGATCTGGATGCTATCTACACCGATGTCGATGTCCTAGAAACGCTCAGCGCACAACGGGAGGTGACGCTTGATAACTTGCTAACGCAAGCGCCTTGCGATGAGGTGGAGGGGTTTCGCTTACGTCAGATGGAAGAATCACGAATTCCTGGAATGAATGCGATTCGGCAACATTCCAAGTTGGTAATTTTGGGTAAGCCGGGAGCTGGGAAGACGACTTTCTTAAAATCTCTGGTGCTGCAATGTTTGCGAGGATCGCTGTATGCCGATCGGGTGCCGCTCTTTGTCTCCCTCAAGGCATTTTCGGAGGCAGAAGGGCAGCCGAGCTTGCTGGCCTACCTGGAGCGTCTGGTTTTGCCCTCTGAAAGCCAACAGATCCATGCATCGACGATCCGGCCAGTCGTTCCCCTATTGCGATCGCTGCTGGTAGAGGGGCGCGTCCTGATTCTTTTGGATGGGTTGGATGCGGTGTCTGCAACCCATGCGCCGTTTGTTCGATACCAAATCAAGCGATTGGCCGAATGCTATCCCGGCAATTCCTTCGTCATCAGCGATCGCATCGCAATGCAGGATGATCCCCTGGAGGACTTTACCGAAGTCGAGATGGCGGATTTTGACGATGACCAGATCGCCGCCGCATCCAAGAAGTGGTTTCGCCACGACGCAGAGCAGCCAGACGACCTAAAAACGTCAGATCCAAAAACGCTAAATCAAACAGCGTCTGAGCAGACGTCAGATGAGGCAAATCAAGCGTCAGAGCAGACAAAGGCTGAAGTTTTTTTGGATGCCCTCAAAGCGAAACCCCGCTTCCATGATTTAGCCCGTAGCCCTTTATTCCTGGCGCTTCTTTGTTTGTTATTCGAGTCCTCCGGTACCTTTCCGGCCAACCAAACAGAACTCTATGAAACGATGGTGAGCTTCTTGCTGAAAAAGTGGGATGTGGAGCGTGCCCTTGCCCCCAACCCCGTACACAAAGCCCTGTCGCTGCGACGCGAAGAAGACCTGCTCAGCCGAATTGCATTTCGCATGGTTGAGGCCGACCAGCATGTCCTTGAGCGGAGCTATCTGGAGAAACACATTCAAGGCTTCATCCGGAATCTGCCGGGAGCTAGCACCGACGCGCACCAACTAGAGCGAGAGAGTCAGGTCATCCTGAAGGCGATCGCTGCTCAGCATGGGGTGTTGGTAGAGCGTGCCCGTGGCATTTATTCCTTTTCCCATCTCGCACTCCAGGACTACTTTGCGGCACGGGAGCTGCAAGAAAATCTTCTATACGCGCCGGTTCCTGGATATTTCACCGAAAAGCGATGGCGGCATGCCGTGCGATTGGCGGTGGAAAGGATGCCCCAAGCCGACAGGGTACTACAGTCCCTCAAACGGGCGATCGATGGTCAACTGGCGGGCGACGATCGCCTCCAATCGTTCTTGGTTTGGGTGGCAGAGAAGGCGAACACGATCCACGCCGACTACAAACCCGCTGGCCTTCGCGCCTTTTACTATGCCCTAACCTTCGATCGCAGCTTCCACCTCGACCTCATGCGCACCGTCGATAGCACCCTGGCCCACGACCTGGATCTATCCCGTTCCCTCACCCACGATTTGGCTTTCTCCCGTGCAGTGACGCTAGCGCGTGACCTCGATCGCTCCCTCGATCATACCCTTGCTTCGGCACGCAGCCGCGTCGTGGCGCTGGCACTTGCCCTCTCTCACGATCGCGCGCTCGATCTGGCCCATGGTCTAGCCCAATCGCTGGCCCGTGACCTCGACTTTGCTCAGGCTCGTGACCTGGATCTAGCCGTAACTCGCGATCTCGATGAGGCCTTGACCCGTGCCCTGGCGCGCAACCGTAATCTGGCCTTTGCCCTCGACCTCGATCGCGCCCTCACCTTCGCCCTCACCCGCGCCCGTGCCCTCATCCGTGCCCACGACCGGGCGATCGCCCGCGACCTGGCCTTCGCCCTTGCCCTCGCCCTCGTCCTCGCCCGCGACCTCTCCCAAACCGCCGCCGATACCGACGAAACCCAATGGCTCACGCTGATCAACCATCTAGAACACCTGCGAGAGCGGCTTCCCAAGGATGTCCAGACCCGCGATGTCTTGAAGCAATGGTGGAAAGACCATGGGCAAGCCTGGGCCAACCAACTGCAATCGGTGATGATCGAGCACCGCAACATCGGCCATGACTGGCATTTCAGCGACGCCCAAAGAGCCAAGCTGGAAAACTACTATGAAGCCAACAAGCTGCTGGGAGACTGCCTCAACAGCGATGGCTACGTCAGTCGCGAGGTGCGCCAGGAGATTGAAGATACTTTGCTGCTGCCGATCGCCGCAATCGACCACCATAGGAAAAATAAGGCAAACAAGACCCACTGAGGCTCGATAAATGCGATCGCCCTCCACCGCCCTTTCATCCCAAAGCCTCCTCTTGGGATGGTTGCTGCTCCACTGTTTCCTTTGGCAATGCCGCCCAGACCTGAAAGCACAGCTTGAGTAGGAAGATGAGAACAACAGCTTCGGGATTGAGCAAAATTGCACCATTCACAACAACAAATTCGATGATTTTGAGCCATTCTTTCTTGTTCATGAGGAGTCTTTTGAATTCGACTCCCTTAGCATCGCTAGCTCATGTGTGACAACCGCTGCGTGATTTGCGTGAGTTGCATGAGTTAAAACTAAAACAGCAAAATTTTTTGAGATTTTGGTGTTTCTATGGCTGGGCGATCGCTTCAAGCTTCTGCAGAGGGCATTCAAATGATTCGCAAAGCGATCAAACGAGATGGGTGGAAGCAGGATGAACTCAAGGATGAGCTTGGCCTGAAAACTCGCCAGCCCATCACTCGTCTTCTCCGCGGAGACCCCATCGAACGCAGCACATTCGAGGAACTCTGTCATTTGCTGGGGTTAGCCGTTGAGGATGTAGCGGTTTTAGATGCAGAGGCTTCCTCGGAGAAACAAGATTTAGATGCTTTGGTAAGGGAGGTTCGGGAGCGCATTCGACCCCTCATCCAAGAGCAATGTGGCACGATGCGCGTACTGGACATGGCACAGCCCATCGGTTTGGGAGAGATTTACACCCATGTCAACATCTTGGAGAAAATCACTGCCCGTCGAGGCTTGAAGCTGGAAGAATTGGCGGCGCGGATGTCCCCAGATGACTTTGAGCGGTTTAGTCTCGGCGAGGTAAGAGAAGAGCGGATTCCAGGACTGGAAGCGGTTGAACGGCATTCTACGTTGATGATCTTGGGCAAGCCGGGAGCTGGGAAAACGACGTTCCTAAAGCACTTGGCAATGCAGTGTATGGAGGGTGAGTTCCAGGGCGATCGGGTTCCGTTGTTCGTGACGCTCAAGGAGTTTGCAGAAACCAATGGGCAACCCGATCTATTGACCTATCTGGAAAGTTTGGTTGTGCCATCCGGCAAGCTCCAGAATTCTGCTTCTGGAAAAGCACCCAAACCTTTACTCACCCTTCTGTCAGAAGGCCGAGCGCTTATTCTTTTGGATGGATTGGATGAGGTGCGCGAAGCCGATGCCTCTCACGTCTTACGCCAGGTCAAGCATTTCTCTGAGCGCCATCCCCGCAATGCGCTCGTGATTACCTGCCGAATTGCAGCCCGCGACTATATTTTTGAACGCTTCACCGAGGTGGAAGTTGCGGATTTTAATGATGAGCAGATTGCGGAGGTGTCTGGGAGCTGGTTTCGATGCAAACAAGATGAGGTGAAGGCCGAGCGTTTCTTGACAGCACTCAAGGAGAATCCACCTATTCGCGATTTGGCCAGTAGCCCTTTGCTGCTGACGCTGCTGTGTTTAGTGTTTGAAGATTCTGGGGAGTTTCCGGCGAACCGTGCCGAACTCTATGAAAATGGCGTGGATGTGCTGCTCAAAAAATGGGATGTAAAGCGCAATATTGAACGCGATCAGGTTTATAAAAAGCTTTCGCTGCGACGCAAAGAAGACCTGCTCAGCCAAATTGCCTATCGCACCTTTGAATCCGGCCAGTACTTTTTCAAGAAAAAAGAGCTGGAGCGACAAATTCAGGACTTTATTGAAAACTTGCCAGGAGCTAGCACCGATGAGCAAACGCTGGAACTCGATAGCGAGGCGATGCTGAAATCCATCGAAGCGCAACATGGCCTGTTCGTCGAGCGTGCCCGTGGCATCTATTCCTTTTCGCACCTCACCTTCCATGAATACTTTGCTGCTCGGGAGATGAAAGAAAAAGCACGCTTTACCGCCTTGGCCGCACATATAACCGAGCCGCGATGGCGGGAAGTTGTGTTGTTAACGGTTGGCATGGTGCCTCAAGCCGACGAGGTCTTGCAGTGTCTCAAACAAGCGATCGACGAACGACTGGCTGAAGATGAGCTACTCCAACGATTTTTAGTATGGCTGAAGGGAAAATCTGAATCGACTTCCGCCCCTTACAACCCTGCTAGCATTCGCACATTCTATTACACCCTCGATCGCGCCCTTGCCCGCGCCCTTGCCCGCGCCCGCGACCTCGCCCTCGACCGCGCCCGCGCCCGCGCTCTCGACCACGACCTCGCCCGCGACCTCGCCCTCGCCCGCTCCCTCGACCACGACCTCGCCCGCGCCCTTGCCCGCTCCCGCTCCCGCTCCCTTGCCCTTGCCCTCGACCGCGACCGCGCCCTCGACCTTGCCCTCGACCACGACCTCGCCCGCGCCCGCGCCCTCGACCGCTCCCGCTCCCTCACCCGCTCCCGCGTCCGCGCCCTCGACTGTCAAACTAAAGAGCCAGATGATGCTCGCTGGGGCATGCTGATGAACCAACTGGAAAAGCTGGAACAGCTAAGGGAACAGTTACCTCAACAAAACCAAACGCTAGAAGATATTAGACAGTGGTGGCACGAAAATGAGAAAGCCTGGGTTAGCCAATTGCAATCTGTAATGATTGAGTATCGCAACATTGGCCATGACTGGCAGTTTAGCGATGCCCAAAAGGAAAGGTTGAAGCATTACTACGAAGCAAACAAGCTACTGGTGGACTGCCTCAACAGTGATTGTTATGTGAGTCGCGGGGTGCGGGAGGAGATTGAGGATACGTTGCTTTTGCCGATCGCCGAAATTGAGCGACGTAAGGCACTGAAGGCACAGAGCTAAGATGTAAGTTGTGTGTGCAGAGTGGCCGGAGTAGCCCAGAGATGAAGGGGGCTGAATCGGGTTTAATTCAATACCCACAACATCTATTACCGCCGATTTGCCAATACTTGGAGTACCCATGATTGAGGTCAGTGTTTACATCCAAAAAAATGAAACGGGGTATCTCGTCAAGAGTCCAGAGATGGGCGATCGCCAAATTCGAGGCGAAACGCTCGATGGTGTCTTGAATGAAGCCAAAGAATTGATTCGGGTATATTTGGATAACGCAAGCCAACGTCCTGATGCCTCGACGGGACAGGCTCTCTTAGGGCTGTTTTCTGAATTTGTTGAGGATATGACAGATAAGGAAATTTCCCAGATCCCCAGTGATGGAGCTGAGCAGCATGATCACTACATCTACGGAACACCCAAACAGTAAAGGGAGCATGTCAGGTTTGCAGAAATCGGAGAAAGGGCTAAGGATAGGACTATCGTGACACCTGGTAGCGCCCATGAC
>JBCBSL010000136.1:0-13121 GCA_039819145.1 Cyanobacteria bacterium J06638_22 | reverse complement strand
CGAGAGAAATGCCAAAGCCGATGGAACCGAAGAGGCTGAGGCGATCGCGGGAGACCCGATGCCCCAACTGCCCTAGGCTCAGGGCACCCAGACCCATCCCGACGCCACCTGCGGCCAGTAAAAAGCCAAACTGCGAAGAGCTAATGCTCGGCATGACTTCAGCCAGCCGGACGGCGAGCACGGCTAGTGCCGCAAAGATAGAGAACAAGACAATGAGCTGGATTAACGCTGCTCGAACGTCCCGGTTTTGTTTCAAGTAACGGAGCCCATCGCGAATGTCTCGCCAGACCGTCGGTTGGCGACTAGTGTTGTCGCTGGGTTTGGTTTCTCGGGTATGCACCAGCAGCAAAATGAGACCCGCTAACGCATAGCTGCTGCCGACGAGCAATTCCCTCCCAAGATCCGCGACGCCTGTGAAGGGGGCGATCGCGCGATCGGCAAAGGCTAGGAGCGGTTCACCGATGGCAAAGCCGATGATGACCGACGCCATCATCGTGGTGGTGTAGAGAGAGTTGGCCGACAGTAAGTGCTGCTTTGGAACGATTAACGGGATCACGGCTTGCTCGGCTGGGGCAAAAAATTGCGTCAGGGTAGACACGAGGAACGTAATACCTAGCAAGGCCGCGAACCCAACGGGGACAGCGGCGACTGTCCAGTCGTGGTGCAGTAAACCCAGAAGGAGTGGCAGGGATAGTACAAGCCCACCCCGCAGCAAATTGGTGAGCACCAAGACCTGCTTCTTCTGCCAGTAATCGACAAAAACCCCTGCTACCGATCCGAACAACACAGCAGGGATCGTAAAGGCAACCATCACCGCCGATACCCAGCCACTCACGGTTTGCCCCGCAGCCTGAAACTGACTGGTAATGATCATGATCATCAAAACCAGATAGACCTTGTCGGCGAGTTGAGAAAATACCTGTCCGCTCCAGAGTCTCAGGAAGTTGCCATTCTTAAGGACGGGCAAAAATCCTGCCTCTTGCGGGAGAGCAGAAGCATCTAGCGTGGGTCGTGAATTGGCAGGGCGATCGCCTTCACAGGTCGTATTTTTCTTCGTTGCCCCGGTCTGCGCTTTAGTGCCTGTTGGCTGAATCGGATCTGTCTGAATTACGTCTGTCTGAATTACGTCTGTCTGAATTGCGTCTGTCTGAATTGCGTCTGTCTGAATTGGCTCAGCACCTTTCTCCGTCGCAGTTGCAGAGAGATGAGAGTCAAGTTCTTGATCAGACCGATACATCATGAATTTTACGAAACCGTAGACGGCAGGGAGGCAAAGCAGGAGTCTATCAGGTGAGCGGATTGGATCGCTCGTTCGAAATGGTATTGGGCATAGTAGCGGAGCGCCCGCTCTAGCGATAGCCAGACCTCTGGCGCATCTTGCAAGGTTCGCAGCGCAACAGTGTTGATCGCTTCGGTGGAAGTGCGATGCTGCCGACTCACAACTTGCTGTAGCAGGCTCCATTCATCGGCTGTCAGCCGAGTGCCTGCAACCGGACGATGAGTTCGGTAGCTTCCCGTTGACTGGGCAGCAGAATAAGGCCGCTCTACGGGATGGCGCGAAAGGCGATCGCCAGAGTTCGATGCATCATCAGGCTGACTCGCTGGGTTCTTGGATGGCTGCCTTTCTTTATTGTGAACCAAAGTGGGGCGTGTCGGGAATGTAACCTCGGATGCTACGTCTCCAAAATCTATCGTTTGGGGGGACTGCTGCCGTTCTCGAGCGCACATTTTGTTAAAAACAGCTAGGCTGACCACGCCCCCAGCCGCAGGGTGAAAGCCAACTCGCCAACGACTCTCTAAAGGAGCGGGTGGAATGGGTTTGCGGGTTACGCTGCAATGCTCGACTTCGGGGATCACCCCGGCGAGATACAGCATTTGCACAATCCCTTCGACCAGAATGGCGATCGCCATCTCCCCTTCCACTGTTTCGAGCCGTGCCAGTGCATCACACAAGGCTTCAAACAGTTCCATTTGGGGTTGGTCACTCAGGGCTTGATAGAGGCACAGCTCCGCCAAATATTGTGCAGCAGTCAGTTTCCCCAGATCCTGGCTCAGCTTGGGAAAAGAGGCGTTACTTTCGGCTTGGATAATCTTGTCGAGGGATTTACCCGGTACGAGCAGTAAAGTATTGACGACAAACAGCCCACTCCGACCGCGCAGGGTCGATTCATGCTTCCGCGAACCCGGTGCGATCGCCCGAATCAAGCCAAATTCCCGCGTGAGAATGGTGAGTAACCGATCGTTTTCTCCCATCGGCATACTCTTGAGGTTGATTCCGGTTGCTTTGTACGTTGCCCCCACGGAGATGCTTTCCTTCAGGTGGTTTCAAAGATCGCGATTCGTGACCAGATTGTTGATGGTCTTGCTCTGGATGGGATGATTATAGGGTCTGTGTCGGGGCGATCGCGCCAGTTGTCTTCTGAAAATGGGCGATCGCTCAGCGAAGACAGCCGATTTGACTCAGCAGACTTGAGTGAGTCGATTTGAATCAATAGGTCTGGGATTCATCCAGTGGCTCAGAGGAAAGGTTTTCCATTTGTTGAACGAGCGCAATCCCTTGCGATGTCCCCAGGCGGGTTGCCCCAGCCAAAATTAGTTCCACCGCTTGGTCGGCTGAGCGAATTCCTCCCGAGGCTTTTATCCCAATCCGGTCTTTGGTCACATCCCGCAGCAACCTCACATCTGCAACCGTTGCGCCCCCAAACCACCCCGTGCTGGTTTTAACGAAGCTTGCCCCTGCATCCATGCAGATCTCAGCGGCGAGCTTTTTCTCGGCATCGGTCAGCAATCCCGTTTCGATAATGACCTTCATCGTTTTCCCGGTGGCGTCTTGGATCTCTGCGAGTTCGCGATGCACCCAATCCGTCTTGCCCATCTTGAGCCACCCTAGATTCATCACCACGTCTAACTCGGCCGCTCCATTCTCGGTGGCTTCCTGGGCTTCGTAGAGCTTGACCGCTGAGGTTGTGGCTCCCGTGGGGAAGCCAATGACCGTGCAAACTTGGGGCGATTTCCCCCGCAACAACTCCACCGCTTGCCGCACATGAACCGGGAAAATACAAACGGAGGCGAAGTGGTAGCGATCGGCTTCAGCACAGCGTTGAGCAATATCCTCAGATGTTGCTGTCTGGGCAAGAAAGGAATGGTCGATAAACCCGGCCAAATCTATGTCCGTGTAAGTCTTTACCATTGGTCTGCCATCTGGTTATTGCCTAATTGAAGTCTTATCGGATCGAAGGCTATGAACCCATGTTCTCAAGTCCGCCGTGCTTATGCTTCCACGGGAACCGCAGCAGCTTTCTCGTCGTGCTCAACGACGAAGACATTGGAGTAAAGATTTGCGATAATCTGCTGGCCTTGCTGGGTGAGGGACAGGTAATGCAGCGCATCTTTGACATAGGGATAAACGCCCTTCCAGTAGAAGGTCGGATAGTTTTTCCGCAGATCCCCAGGGTTTTCATACCCTAGGTGCTTGTTTACCCCTGTTTCTTCGAACTCGTAGTACAGCGCTCCTATCTTCTTCAGATAGCGGGGATCGCTGAGTTGCCCAATTAAATCGGCGGCTCGCACCAAGCCAGGATATTTGATGGTGTCTTGGTGATCCTCGTCGCTCGGCACCGGGAAGCGGGTGAGCTCAATGTTTTGCTTGACGACTTCGGCATCGATCCTGGGATTGCCGCCAAAGCGCTCATCAACAAAGAGTTTGGCGCGATCGACATGATAGGGGGTGAGGCTGGCATCCGACGCCCCTGGCTCAAGCGAGATCTTATCGGTTCCCTGCCCTGTGGCATAACGCTCGTCGTGATCGGCTCGACATACCCCTTTGACATAGCCAATATCGTGGCAGACGAGCGACACGATGAAGTGCAGCCAATCGTCGCAGGACACGCCACCCTCGCGGATATGCCGACCCCGCAAGATTTCTTGTCCAACCAGTGTGACAAGAATGGTGTGCTCGACATTGTGATAAAGGGCGTCGCTGTTGGCAATGTTCTCCAGTGCCATTGCGCCAACCCACCCAATGATGTCTTCGTTGTCTGATTTCTGGCCACCATAGGTATGGCGGTATCCTTCCTTCAGCTTCGAGACAAAGTCGGCAATCAGGAGTTCGGTTGCATTAAACATTTCACAATCCCTCCAACGTTAACGAGGGTAGGTCAAAGGCTTTGGAAAATCTACCATCGCTAACGTAACGTAATTCTTTGGCGAAAGATGTGATGCCATCCCCCCTATCACCCATGATGTAAATCACATGTGCTGTCCTGAATGACTAGACCTCTCAGGTTCTGGGATTTTCAGGCGCTAGGAATCTGTAGGGGATCGATCGCCTCACCCATTGCTCAATGGCTGATCGGACCCAATAGTATCCAATCTTTTATGGCGTTACCCACGCTCTAGCGGTAGATGTATCAAAAGTCCCCGATGGGATGTTGAGGGGTGCGATCGCAGCAATGTAACCCGTGGATGATAGGCTGATCTGAGTTAACGCGGCTCTGCCTCTACGCTTGATTCATGCGGTTTTCCAACGTTCCAGTTACTGCAAAAATCTTGGGGATTGTTCTCGTTCTGCTGGGAATTTTCTTCCGGTTCTATCAGCTTGATTCCAAGGTGTTTTGGAATGATGAAGTTTATTCTGCGGTGCCCGTTTCGGGATACACCGTGGAGGGGATTACGACGGAATGGCAGCCGGGGGCATATGACACGAAGCTGACCCGTGACGAAGTGTTGGAACGGTATCAAATGCTAGCTTCCGATACGACGGTTGGCGATACGTTGCAGTCGGTTGCGGTGGAGGAACCGCAAAATTCGCCGCTCTTTTTCGTGTTGTCGCGTCAATGGATTGATCTGACGAATCTTTCCCCACGGCTTGGGATGCGTAGCCTTGCGGTTCTGATTAGCGTGGTGGGTTTACCGTTCGCCTATTTGCTCTGTATGGAGCTGTTTTCTAGTCCAGCGATCGCCTGGCTCGGCACGGGTCTTGTCGCCATCTCCCCCTTGCACATCATTTATGCTCAGGAAGCCCGACAGTATAGTCTGCTGATCACGCTAACGCTGGTGGCCTGTTTTGCGTTTCTGCATGCTCTCCGGCTGTCCTCACCCCTACGCTGGGCGTTTTATTCCCTCAGTGCCGTTTTAGGACTGTATGCCCATCCCTTCTTCTGCTTTGTGTTGCTAGCCCACGGGGTTTATCTGTTTGGGTTAGAGGGCTCCCTGAGGCAACCGCTCAAGTTGACGCGATCGCTCCTCGCATTTTTGGTGGCGATCGCCATGAGCCTCCTGGCGTTTCTGCCTTGGATTGTGATCATTTTCACCCGCGTCGAACGCATTTCGCCTTGGCGTGGCAATACAGACCTCTCGTTGCCGCAACTCGTAGGCCGATGGATGATGAACTTGGTGAGGGTCTTTTTTGACCTGCCGTTTGGCACCCTGCGGCTTTACGACTTGCAGATTAACCTAGCTGATCCTGTTTTCTATGGTGTGCTGGTTTTGGTTGCTTTAGCGGGCTACGCCATTTGGGATATGGTGCAATCGGCAGAGCGCAAAACCTGGCTGTTTGTGCTGATGCTCATGATCTGCCCGGCCATCTTTTTGATTCTGGCGGATATTGTCTTAGGCGGCATTCGCTCGACTATTCCGCGCTACATTTTGCCGTCTTACATTGGGGTGCAATTGGCGATCGCCTATCTGCTGGCTCGTCCGCGCCGCATCGGCATTGTTTCGGCTCCCTGGCCCCGGCTCTGGCGGTTTGTCGCTGCGCTGGTACTGACCGCAAGTTGCATTTCCTCCATCGTTTTGTTGCAGTCGAAAACCTGGTGGAGCAAGTACAGCAATCTTTATGATCCGGCGATCGCCGCCCTGATCAACACGACTGACGCACCGCTTATTCTCAGTGACAGCGCATTACGTTTGATCTCCCTGAGCTACCTACTGCAACCAACAGCTGAGCTACAGGTCGCCGACGAGGAGAATCTCCCTGATCTTCCGCAGGCGGTTTCTTCCGAAAATGCCATTTATGTGTACGATGCCCGCAGCTCTGGAACGCGCTTGAAAGAGGCGATCGAGCAACGCTACGGCTGGAGCTTTGAACGCGTCTATCGAGAGCCCTTCGGTTTTATCGATGGGCAAATTCAGCTGTGGAAATATCCTGCAACATCTGATACAGAGCTGACGGAGTAATGATTCAAGGGCTGTCCAATATGTTGAAAGCATGCAGGTTTGCGCCCAACCGCCCCAACAATCATCAAACTGCTTTGGTTTTTCGTTGCAAATGCGTAAGTCCTAAAATTGTTAGGCTGCGCTTTTGATGATGGCTTCTATGAAAGCTGTAACAACTGGATGGGGCGTTTCAGCCGTCGAGCGCGTTTGAGGAACAAAGAGCGTTCCGATGAAAAATGGATGTCCAGGCAGCTCAACAACCCGTACCTCGCCTTCGACATCTGAACCCGTCACGTTGAGCGATCGACTCTTAAGGACAGGCATGTACTCTGGGTTCACGCCGAAATTACAGTAATAGCGTTCGACGGTCTTAAGTGAGCCATAGATCATTGCAATTCGTGATCCCTCGACCAGCGTCAGTTCCATTTTGCGTCCGAATAACGAGCAATCTAATTGCGAGATGAAAAGTTGGGAGGCGTAGGGATCATTTTCCTGACTCTCAGCCTCTTTGAAACCAAGCACGCTGCGTGCATATTCGAGCACCATGTGTTGAAATCCGCCACAGGTTCCTAGACAAGGGAGATTGTTTTCTCTCGCATAGCGGATGGCTTGAAGCATTTTCTCCATGTTTTTGTAGGGGCTTCCAGGGGCGATCCAAATCCCCGCGTAGGTCTCAAAAAGCGCGTTGTTGATATTTTCAGTTGAAATCCAGACGGCTTCGATCGCACGCCCTAACTGTGCACCTGAGTGGGCGATTGCCTCCTGGGTCGCAAGGTGTGGCTCATACCCAGGCTTATATTCTCCGAGGATTGCGATGCAAGGCTTCATCTTCACGTCTCCTAGTGCTGTGGGCTAGCAACACCAGATTAGGTGCGATAAAATCATGAGTCAAATTGATTTGAATCATAGGCAAGATGAAGAGATTTCATATGACTCTCGCGCAGGTGCAAGCATTTGTAACCGTAGCCGAGGCCAATAGTTTTACCGTCGCAAGCGAGCAGTTGGGGATGACGCAGTCAGCCGTTAGCCATGCCGTTGCAGCGTTAGAAAAAGAGTTGCAAGTCTCCTTACTAAAGCGAGATCGCAATGGCATTTCTCTGACGGATATTGGGCAGCGCGTCCTGAACTATGGGAAAGATATGCTGACCAGTGCAGAACAGATCCGGCAGGAAACGTCAGCCGCAGTGGGGCTACAAACTGGCAAGGTTCGGCTAGGGAGCTTTCCCAGTGTCACCGCCCGGTTTTTGCCGAAACTGCTCCGCCAATTTCGGCAGCGTTATCCTGGCATTGAAGTGGTGCTATTCGAAGGAACGGATGACGAAGTCAAAGAGTGGATTCATGCACGCACCGTAGATATCGGTGCTGTTACGCTACCGATTGATGACCTGGATACAGTTTCTATTGCTCAGGATGAGTTTTTAGCAGTGGTTGCATCGGATCATCGACTGGCCGAGCATAGCGAAATCTATATTCGCGAGCTTTCAGACGAGCCATTCATTATGTCAAAGGCTGGGTGTCAGCCCTTGATTAAATCGATGTTTAAGAAAGCAAAAATTGTGCCTCAAATTCAGTTTGAAGTCATCGACTTGGGAACAATTTTTGTAATGGTTCGACAGGGAATGGGAATTACCATCGTACCCGAGATGGCTCTGCCAGAGGATTGTTCAGGGCTTCATGTGTTATCTCTGAAACCCAAGCATTTTCGAGATCTTGCCTTTGCTACGCCTTCATTGAAGTTCGTGACACCGGCTGTCGCAGAATTTCTGGATGAGGTGCGATGTTGGATAAAACCCTAAACTCAGTACGCCCTAATGTTACGTGTCGGCTAGATATTTTTTGATCTCACTTAAGGCGATTTCTCGGAAAGGATATACCCGCTGGCTTCGGCTACGCTCAGCCAGCTCGTTGTTGCGTGTCCTGAGCGCAGTCGAAGGACAAAGGCTTAAAAGGTAACTTCTTTCCCAGAATTCTCCTAAGCCCTCTGATGTATTCAACGCTGTAAAACCAATGCTGTAAAAGAAGGGTATTTCCGCATGAAAATCACTGGCATTCATCACATTGCAATTATCTGCTCTGACTACGAACACTCTAAGCAATTTTATGTGGATGTTTTGGGTTTTTCGGTGATTCGAGAAACCTATCGGGAGGTGCGCCAATCCTACAAGCTGGATCTGCAAGTCGATGCGCAGACGCAGGTTGAACTCTTTTCCTTCCCCAACCCGCCCAATCGGTTGCAGTACCCCGAAGCATGTGGCCTGCGGCACCTCGCCCTAGCCGTTGAGGATTTGGATGGGGCGATCGCCGATCTCGAAGCTAAAGGGATTGATGTTGAACCCATCAGACTGGATGAACTAACGGGCAAAAGGTTTACCTTTTTCAAAGACCCAGACAACCTGCCTCTGGAACTTTACGAAATCAGTTAAAGACGACTCAGGGCATGACTGCTATGGAAATCAAAGGCTTTAAGCCTCGCTAGCAGAAGAGTTCTCAAGAGCAGAGCATTTGTAGCGACGGAAGCTGTAGCCTTCAGTTCGACGTTGCTTTGTGTCTCCCTCGCAGAGCTGCCGATCGAGCATGGCTCTGCGCAGTTCATCCGAGACGGGGCGGAAATTGACCAGCCACAAATCCAAGGGACGGGGGTAATTGGCGATCGCCGCTTCCAATGTTACGAGGGCTTGATTGGGATCATCGGCAGTCTGATGCGCTAGCAGCACCTCCGGCTCGGCCACATCGGGTAGGACGCGCCGCCACTCCAACCCGATTCCCATCAATCGTCCGGTTTGGGCATGGGTGCGGTGGGTCATCGCAATGAGGGTGCGATCGCTTGCATCATCCTCCATCCAATACACAACCTGGTCGGGCTGGTGAGTTTTCAAAAAGCCCAGGTTAAAGACGACTAGGAGGGAACTGAGCAGGCTAATGCCCAAAACAAGGACGGTGAACTGGTGCCGGGAAGGTTGTAAGAGAAGTCGTCTGAGCGTTTGCCAAAATCTTGATGAAGAGATAGGGCGTGCTTGCTTTAATGCCTTTGAGGCGTAGGCGGATAGGGCAGCCGCTATCAGGAGGAGGATGGCTGGATAGTAGATGAAGGCGTAGCGGAAGGCGAGGGTGAGGTCATAGTTTAGCCCATAGGTAACGCCCATGATGATGGCGATCGCCCCAGCAACAAAACCGACTAGAACGCGCATAGGAAGTGAGTCGTGTTTTTGTTGGGCCGCTTGCCAACCGCGATACAGATGAATCGCTGTCCAGCCAAACAGCACTACACCAATGAGCCCCGAAAGGAGAGCCAGCCAGAGTTGCTCTGCTTGTACCGGCATGACATAGAGCATGGTCGCCCAGCTTGTGAGCAAGCGGCCAACGGGCTCCATCCAATCCAACATGCCTTGTTTGGGGCGAGAGATCCACTCCGTCAGTTCACTGCCCTCGACGTTTTGCACCATAGGAATCCAAATTAGGATGCTAGCTAGCGTTCCGGCGATCGCCAACCCAACCTGTAGCCAGAGCGTTAGCTTTAGATGCCCATCGCGTTGCCGTTGCCAAATAGCCGTTGCCAGGATGACAGCGCCTTCCGCTGCCAGGGTGAGGCCGACGAAGTAGTGAGTGGCCATCCCCAATCCGTTAACCACAATCCAACCCCAGCAAACCCACCAGGGGGGCTGACTGCCCTGCACGAGATTGCGTATAACCAGGACCAGGCAAGCCAGAGAGGCAATGACCCAAAGAATCGGCAGGGTATAATGTCTTGCCTCCTGTGCCAGGTAAACGCCAAAGGGGGAAACGGCGGTCAGAACGGCGGTGAGATGGGCAATCCGCCAGGAGCGAAACGCTAGCCAACTCAGACCAAACATGGCTGGAATGGAGAGCACCCCGAACAGAGCCGCGAGCGATCGCACTGCCCAAATGGACGCTAATCCATCAGGACGAGGCGGAAAAAGCTGGAGCCACCAAAAATTCAATAGAAAGTAGAGCGGCGGATGATTGCTCTCAGTGGTTAAATGTTGCACCACATCTTGTGCTGTCGCATTGGGTGAGGGTTGCAACGGAGATAGCAGATCGACTAGGGGAATTACCTGATCCAGCGGAATAGTGCGAAAGCTATGACCTAAGCTAAAAACGAGGGTCGCAAATTCATCCGTCCAGACGGCTTTCCCCGTCAGGCACGTAAATCGCAGAACCAAACCCAATGCAATCCAAAGCCACAACCACCTTATCTGTCCCGGCTTTTTGGATCTGTCCACCCCTGTCTTCAATGCCAACCTCGCTCATGTCCAAACGCAATCTCGTCGATTTCTTGATATGCCGTCTATCTTGACACGCCATATATGCCATATTTTGTAAACAGAGGACGCTCGGTGTACAGGGGGGAGCGTGCGATCGCCTCCTCATATCAAATTGTCACAATGCTCTGGGACAGTTCGAGCTTCTCAGCGGCGCAAACTAGCGTCTCAATCAATCAAGATTTTTCGACAATAAAATTCTCTTGAGCTAAAGCAAGGTGATACAAAAGCACCCCATTCCAGATCATACCCGCTTAGCTTTCAGTTAAACTCCCCCGGCTGGATTCGAACCAGCGACCAATCGGTTAACAGCCGACCGCTCTACCACTGAGCTACGGAGGAACGCGAACCTCATACTATCTAGAAATGTTCCCCTTTGGCAAGGTTTGGTTTAGAAATTGTCGATTTTTCTGGAGCGTCCGGATCGTAAACGCCCATGCGCATATCCGAAAGCTTCTTTTGTGCGGATGGATCCAGGCTTTTGAACAAAAAGCGACCCGATGAGGGAGCACTTTTCTGCCGCTGTCGTTGCATCTGGGTTGCGGCGACGGTCACGTCTGTTTGTAGTTGTAGGGAAGATATCCAGCTAGCACCGAAGCCCAAAATGGTTTGCTGATGGCTGCGATCGGAGGTGGCGACGATTACATGTTGTCGATGCATTTCTGGGCGGAGGCGTGCGCAGCGTGCCTCGATGTAAGTATCCGCAGTTTGCAGATAATCGGTATAGGCCACTGTGAAATAAGACGTCAAGGCTTCACGCGCTGCCGATCGTCGCTGATATTGGGCATCGAAGACGACCTCGGTATGGTAGTTGCGCGAAGCACTGAAGCCGAGAAGATCTTCAATCAACTGCCGCCGCGCAGTTTCTAGGCTAACGGTGTCTTTGAGGTGGGTCAGGTCAGCCCAACTACCAATTACGTTGTAACCATCCACCAATAAAAGGGATGGGGGTTTCTTCCGTGGCATGGGAGGAGCAGGGGCGAGTGGATCAGGTATCCCTGTTTCTCTATCATGCCGCGATTTATTGCGTTATGTAAATGAAATCTAAACAAATAAAAAAGATTGAGATCTCATCTAGCCTTACGCATTGAGATTAGGACAAATCATTTTTTGAAAGCCCCGCGACGCGGGGCTTTCAAAAAATGATTGGGTTCTATCTGAGCGCGTAGCGCTATCTCAAATTCGGTTGAAGAACCCAAAGATCGTTTGTGGCCGCTGAAAGTAGCGGCCACAAACGATCTTTGGATTTTATGGCTATTTAACCGGATTTTATGGCAGATCCGAGTGTGCCCCTGCCAACTGTAACTGTTTACGCTACGTTGCTCTGGAGCTGCATCAGTCGGCGTTTCAGGCGTTCGGGCTCTCCCTGATCAATCACATGGCCTTGGTCGAGCAAAAACGCCCCATCGCAGAAGTCGAGTTCGCGCAATCGGTGCGTCACCCAGAGTGCTGTTAGACCTCGCTCTCTAACCAGGCGTTGAACTTGCTGAACCAAGTCGATTTGGCTATCGGGGTCGAGGAGGGCGGTGGGTTCGTCGAGGAGCAAGACCTCACAGTGGCGAGCCAATGCCCCGGCGATCGCCACCCGCTGCTTTTGACCCCCACTGAGGGCATAGATGGGGCGGCGCTGGAGGTGGTTGAGATTCACGGCTGTCAGCGCTTCAAATACCCGATGCCGCACTTCCAGGGTGGAGAGGTTGTCGTAGGCTAGCCCGAAGGCCACATCCGTCGCGACAGTCGGCATTACCAGTTGGTGGTCGGGGTTCTGAAACACAAATCCAAGGGGCTGGATGATTTCGAGGGTTCCCGCCTGGGGCGTTAGCAAGCCTCCCAGCAGCTTCAGCAAGGTCGATTTTCCGCTGCCATTGGTGCCCAGCAGCATCCAAAACTCGCCACGGGGTACCTCCAGCGAACAGGAACGGAGGACAGGCGTTTCCGCTGTCCAGCCAAAGGAAAGGCTTTGGGTGGCGATCGCCTGTGAGGTCATAGCGCCGGCTCTACTCGGCAGTGGCAGTGAGGGCAAAGAACCCGGGCGGACGGCCAGAGGTGCTACCCGCGCTGGATTTGTCGGTGACTTGGACGGCCAGCACTTCACTCACCTGGAAGGTAAAGCGTTTGCCAACTTCCTTCTCACAGGTCAACTCCATCAGGGCTGGGCTACCCGCCTTCAAGGCTTCGGTCACCTGCTTATAGACTTCGTCTGCGCCCTCGGCTTCCTTGCGCTGTATCGAGAGAATAGACGGTGTGTTTTTGAGAACGATATCAATCATGAACATGGATGAGCGATCCCCTGTCCTAATGGACTTTCAGTATGAACTAACTACCAGTATCTCAAATGTTATGGCGAGCCGGAGCAAATGAGAGAACTTTGCAGAGCGGCGCCCGGTTTCTCAGAATGAGGTGGATAGAAGTGGCGATCGCTGATGAGATCAGCGATTCAGCCGCCGCCGTACTTAGGGCGCATAGCGTGTTGAGTGAACCTCCCATTAGTGGTAGATGCGCCGTATCCCCATCTCAGGAAAACAAAACTTTGTTTTTGGGACGGGCGCATAAACACTTATCCTGCAAGGCTTCTGCAATCAATTGATGACGCGCCCTAGTCAACCCAGGCGAGATCGGTATAATGATAGAACGGTAAAGAAAAGTAAACCTTATCGTTCATATTGTCATTTTCTGCATCACAAA
>JBCBSL010000135.1:0-13203 GCA_039819145.1 Cyanobacteria bacterium J06638_22 | reverse complement strand
ATTAGAGCCCAGCCCAGCTATGATTGATGTTTCTTGTCAGCTAGCAGAAGTTTCAGCGTTAATAATGCTACTTAACTGGGACAAGACTCAAGTTAGAGCAGAGCTAAAGAAACGATACAAAACAGAATATCCCATGGATTTAACGATTCCTCAAATCAAGGATTGGTTAAAGTATCTATCAAAAGTTCATGATAGATCGAACTCTCAAGGAGGAATGGTTAAGGGAGCAAGAACAGTCGATGAGTGTTCTAAATGTAACTACAGCTAAGGTAAATAGGTTTTATTCAATGATTGCAATTGCAGGATTAACATGAGTTTCCAAAGAGATAGCGGATTTGCCGCATCACCACCTCAGAGGAGTAGAATGAAGCGTTTTTGTTTAGACGTTCTATCCGGTTTTTCCGAGAGGATTTTGTATTAAGAAATAACGTTCCAGGTACATAGTAAGAGCAACTCACTAAAGAGAGACGTAACACTACAAGCAACATAACTTACATAAGTTTAGCGACTCGCTTGCATGGAAAAAGGTCTATTGCAATGAATGGCTCAGTATAGGTTTCATGTAAGTAGCTATTAGCACTTGTAGAATCACGAATATATCCAAAGTCCTCTCTCTAGAGTCTTAACCTTTAGAAATAACCTGAAGTAATGCCTAGAACCTTAAGGGTTTGTCCTTTGTCACGACGAAAAGAAACACTTTTGCATCTTGCTCTGGAACTTATTTCTGAAGCAGAAAAACAAGGGTGCGATAGGATGCAAATTTATATACGTGATTTGCTCCATCCTGAGCAGAGTTTTAGCTTGAAGGAGCTACTTCAGTATCAAAATAGGTCAACCGAATTGGAGGAGTACCTGGAAGATATTAAAGCTGCTGAGAAAACTAGAGGGCGACCTGTGCGTGGTCAACGGCTAGATGAAGTACTGAAGGATCTATCAAAGACTTAGCGGTTGGAATTCACTCTTTTCCCATCCAATCTTCGAGCGCAGGGCGCAGGCTGCGATCGCTCCATCTCTCCCCGGCTGGAATGACGGTGATTTTTGAACCGTAGCGCCTGGCGGCTGAAGCTACGGCTCGCGCATTTCTCAGGCATCCCACGATCGTCAGCGTTGCGCCAGTTGCCAAACTCAAGGTTGAGCCATTGGGAGAAGGCAACACCAGCCGGGTGCCCTGAGGGATCGACAGCAATGAAGCAGGAGACAGGGAATATTTGCCCGTTCCTTGTTTGGTCGCGAGTTCGGCAGCCATCGATTGGGGAAATGCTCGAGCAGACGCGTCTCGCCATTGTTAGGGAAACGCGATCGCACTACGACGGGTGGCAATATCCGCACAGGTTTAGAACGGGAGTACGTCCACAATAATCACCACATTGCTGATGGGCGCTAACTACAAAACTCCCTGTAGGCCCCATTCACAGCGTACGTCAAACGCAGCCTGATCAAATTTCATCAACAATCCTTAGCGGTATTGTGGTTGCCTATTCTTGCCTCTCAAGTCGCACCTTAATCGTTTGCTTAGGACGAAGAGCCAGACTAGGCCAAGGGGGCTACTGGGTGTTGTGAAACCCTCCGCAGGCGCCTGCATCACTTTGGTCACGACCGCGTGGCGGAAGTGACGGGGCGATTGGTGCGGATTCTGAGTGACCCAGATGGACGGGTGTATGTCGCCAAGCGTCCGGCATCGGCGAACCTTTCGGAAACCCAAGCCTTTATGGATGGAGAAAAGGACATCCTCGTTTTTAGTGGAGCTGGGAATACGGGGCGCTCCTATCATGCGGATTTGGACTGCCAGAACACGCGGCGGCGGGTGCATTATCTACTGGAAGCGGGATGGCAAGCCGATGGCGCGATTCAGGGACTAGGCCGCTCTCACCGAACGAACCAAGCCACAGCGCCCATTTTCCGACCTGTGATAACGGACGTGCGGGGTGAGCGACGGTTCATCTCCACCATTGCTCGACGGCTGGATGCATTGGGGGCCTTGACCCGTGGGCAACGCCAAACCGGAGGCCAGGGACTCTTTAACTCGAAAGATAACCTAGAGTCTATTTACGCCAAGACCGCGCTAGATGAGCTATTCATCCTCCTCTACAAAGGGGCTGTCGGTTGTTGCTCCTTAACGCAGTTTGAAGCGGCAACGGGGCTAACCCTCACAACCAATGAGGGGCAGTTGCGAGAGGAACTGCCGAGTATGCAGCAGTTCCTCAACCGCATCCTTGCCCTACCGATTCAGCTTCAGAACGACCTCTTTGCGGTCTTCGAGATGCGGGTTGAAACGCGCGTTGAAGCGGCGATCGCCTCTGGAACGTTTGAGAGTGGCGTTGAGACGATTCAGGCGGAGAAACTAGAGGTTGTTGATCGTAAGGTGGTCTACACCCATGTCTCTGGCAGCGAGACGTTCTGTGTAGAAGTTAAGCAAAGTTGGAGGACAGAGTTTCTGAGTGCTCAAGCCGCACTGAAACTGAAAGCCAAGTGGGACGGGCGATTGATGATCAACCAGAAATCTGGACGGGTGGCAGTGGTGGTGCCCACCTCATCCGATATCAGCGATTCTGGTGCGGTCATTCCGCGTGTGTCTCTCGTGCGTCCCGTTAGTCGTGCCAAGATGACGGTTCCAGAGTTGGAAAGCAGCACATGGGAAGAAGTCTCTCGGTCTGATTGGGAGTGCGGCTGGGAGGCGGAAGTGAGCCAAATCCCGGAATACTCCACAGATCGGTTCTTCCTGATTTGTGGCCTTTTGCTGCCCATCTGGAAGTCGCTTGATGCTGACAACATGCGGGTGTATCGTCTACAAACTGATGCAGGAGAACGTCTACTGGGACGGGTGATTGAGCCCCATAAGATGCAGGCTATTGCCAAGTCTCTGGGGGTTCACCAAGTGGAGCTATCCGCTGCTGAGATGTTTGAGGTTGTGCTGAAGCAGAAGCAGCATCTTCCCTTGCCGGGGGGGGTGTCGCTGCGTTCATCCTTGCTGATGGATGAGCAGCGATTAGAACTCACCGGGGTGATCTCCGATGGTTTGTGCGAGCAACTGAAGGCGGCAGGGTGCTTTACCGAGATTGTCTCCTGGCGGCGACGGGTCTTCATCCCAACCGATGAGACTTGTGGCCCAGGCGTCCTTGATGCTGTCGTAACGCTGCTGAGTTAGGCCAATGCATCCATCCATAGCAGTCATCCCCCTGGATGGCTGTTTTCTTTTTGCGGCGATCGCTTGGGCGGAGCGGAATTCAGGAGGATGGAAGGACACGGATATACATTCAAGTTGAGAGAGCGATCGCCTCAGTATTTAGTAGGGCAGACAATTTTTTGAGTACGCTTTGAACAAATGTACTATATTATGAACTTGCCTATCCTCGTCGAGATTTTGGCTGTTAGCAAGAGATTCTATTACTGGAAACAGAGTATTTGCTGGGTTTCAAGAGTTTTCTGCACCACCAAGACCACCTTCTTAGGAATCGTAAACAAGCATCAACGTCGAATGGGGCATTGCATCTGGCAAAACTCACGGAATCGTGGCAGATTTACCGACAGTAGACTAATGTGGCCAGCATGAGACATTTTTGATGAGAGTCTCTAGTCAGGCGTTTGATGATTTGTGAGAGAGCAGCAATTTTTTGTTTTCTTAGGAAATAAAAGATGTATTGATTATGTCGATTTCCGATAATGCCATTCAGAAAGAGGCATTGAGGCTTCTGGGCGAGTTGGAAACCATGCCCTTTGAAGATTGCTATCCTCTGAGCCGTGATTTCGATAACTTGCCGGACTGCCCTGCGCTCTATGCCATCAAATACAAAGCTATCGGCATTGTCTATATCGGCAAGTCCGGTAACATTAAATCTCGTTTTCGCGGCGGACATAAAGTGTTGAGCTGGGCACTGCTGGATCGCGTTGACCCTAGTGATATTCGCATTGCCGTTGTCCCCGTTTCCTTTGAATGGTCTCGGTTATTATTGCAGTTAGAGCGTGTCGCGATTCAACGTCGCAAACCTCCCTTCAACACCCGTGTCGCCAAGGAAGACTGATTGTATGTCCCTCGCTGACATTGATACGCAAGTGCATCTCTTCGAGTCTCTACCTCGACGGATTCAGTCCGCCCTGATCGGCTACGCCAATGCGGCGAAGCTGCCCCCCTTTGCTGTTGTTGAGTTTACGCTCATCCATTTTCTGGACTTGTATGCGATCGCTAATCATCAACCAGCGGAGTCCGATGTCTTAATGGATGATGACAGCATCCTCGCTGCGCTCCCGTTCGATATTCGGGAAGCGATCGCGGATTATTCTGAGCGGAATCAGATGCCTGCTGAGTTCGTTGTAGAGCTGGCGATCGCCCACTTCCTCGACCCTGATTCTGTCACCTTCGATGATTGCCAGGTCGGACTTCAGCGCGATCGCATCGACCAGCTCGTCAGCCATTATGGGGCACAGCCTATATCTGTTGCTTAATCAGTGGGGACTGATTAAGTTGTCATTGGGGTGGAGAAGTGTCCAACGCCCTTAGATTCTGCTCTACTCAGGCGATTGCCACCACCATCAGAATCGGGTCACCTGAATCAAACCACTGCTATATCTTCTCAATGTGCCGCTGCTTCTGTCGTTTCTTTTTGAGGCGATCGCTGCTAGCTCCATCAAAAATACCCCCTTGCCTCCGCAAACTTGGAAGGCCATCAAACTCCAGCGAGAAACCCTAGAAGCAAGTAGAACCGCAGCACTGATCCGCGAAATTTGGGCGGGAGCCGTCACGGAAATTACCCCGGAGCGCATTGTGGCGATCGCCCCGATCGTCCGTGATCGCCTGGGGGGTTGATTGTTCTTAGAGATGCAATCGCCTTTCGTCGAGAGGAGACGATCTGTGGCTGCTTCTGGACTTTCATTGTGCTGAGTGGGGATTTGGGATACGACTAACTGGGGGTTGATGGAGAGGTATGAGGGGAATACTAAGGACAAGCGGTTTTGCATGGATAGAGTATTTTCCATATGGCGCAAGTTTCTATCATTATCAACGTCTATAACCGGGCGGCTTATCTGGGTACAGCGATCGAGAGCGTTTTGGGACAAACGTATCCGGGCTTTGAGTTGTTGGTGTGGGATGACGGGTCCACCGATTGTTCGCTCGAGATCGCCCGTTATTATGCCGAGCGTGATGGGCGGGTTCGGGTTGTGGCAGCGGCTCATAAAGGGATTGCACCGGCTCGAAAGGAAGCGATCAAAGCCACTCACGGAAACTATTTCGGATGGGTTGATAGTGACGATTGGATTGCCCCAACGACCTTGGAAGAGACTGTAGCTGTCTTGGATGCCCATGAGCGGGCAGGGTTTGTCTACACGGATTGCTATATCACCGATGAGCAAGGTAGGGTTCAGCATCTTGGTAAGGGTAGTCGGGTACCCTACAGCCCCAATCGACTTTTAGTAGATTTTATGACGTTTCAATTTCGTCTGGTTCGACGAACCGTCTACGAAGCTGTCGGAGGCATAGATCCAAACTTCGAGCGCTCCGAAGATTATGAGTTGTGTTTACGCTTGTCAGAAGCTGCCGACGTTGAGCATTTGCCCCGGCCATTGTATTACTACCGCCAGCATGGAGCGAATATTACCAAGGATCAACTCGAACTGATTCGTTGGACGCATCATGCGAGTACTTTAGCGTTAGAACGGCGTGGGATGAGGGATCGCTATGAGCTTGAGATGAAAATACAGGCGAAATTTAGAGTGCAGGAGAAGATCGTCCAACCTCCATTGGTCTCAATTATCATCCCCTGCCATAACGCTGAAGCCATGCTGGAGGTGTGCTTAAAGAGCTGCTTCGAGCAAAGCTACGCCAATTTGGAATTAATTGTTGTCGATAATAACTCGACGGATCAAACGGCTAAGATTTTGGAGATGTATGCAGTCAAGGCTCCTTTTCTGATGCGCTGCTTCACCTGTTTGGAGCAAGGAGCCAATTATGCTCGGAACTATGGGTTTATGCATGCCAGAGGGGACTATATCCAATGGCTGGATGCCGACGACGTGTTTGTGGAGCCCGACAAAATTGCCCAGCAAGTGGAAGCCCTAGAACGCCACAAAGTATCAGATATTGCCTATGGAGATTGGACCTGGAACTTCTATCGCAATGGTAAACTCCAAGCACAATTTTCCTTTGCCGCGCAACAGTATGAGGATTACTTGCAGGAAAGCTTGATGGATAACTGGCGGCCTCCCCACAGTTATCTCTTGCGCCGGAGTGCTGCCGAGCGCTTGTATCAAATAAAGGCATGGAACCCAAACACCCGCTGCTGCATGGATCGGGAATACTTTACCTTGGCTGCCCTCGAAGGCTATAAGTTCCTCTACGTACCAAATTCAGAGGTGGGTTACAACGGCTGGAGTGCCAATCAACTATCACGTTCGGTGCCCTTTCAAGTTCGTCTTGAAAGCTTAAGGGAGATCTTTCAGCGATTTCAGAAACAGGCCCAACGGCAGCTGGATGGACGGCTCGGCGTCGAACATTGGCGCTTACTCAAGCAATCATGGAGCTTATGGAAGCCTGCATTCAGACTAGAGCAACGTGAGTTGAACGGATATGCATTGCACCATCTCCACAACGGGAAGACGCTTGCACTCAACCGCGATGAAGCCATTATCATTGGCGCTTTAATGGCGTCCAGAGGAGCATCCTTTTTAGAGGATCAATCGCGCCGAGTTATCTATCGCCTGTGGCAAGAGATCGTCCTTCACGTTGGGCAAAGCCAAGGATTTCAGCAAGTGTTCAACCATCGTCAGATCACTCGATATTTGTCTGTGGCGATTGGTATGTTAGGAGCCGAAACCCCTGAGGAACAAGCCCTAGTCGAGTACCTTGTTAGGTCTGAAAAGCCTGGCATGGATCATCCAGAAATCGATCCGAAGCTTCGCGCATTAGTAAAATCCCCTCCACTTTACACACCATTATTTGCAGAGCAGCGTTTGGCCGTTCATCGAATGCTGGAGCATTTACAGAAGGGTGGATGGTTTGAGGAGCAGGATAAACCCGTTGCCTGTATTGAAGAAGGGGAAATGACAGGAACAATTAGCTGAGAAACATGGCCAGACGGACGATTTGGGATGTTGCCCCGACCATAATGGCGTAGTTTTCCGTATCTTTTTATACGAATATAAGCCTGCCGTCATCTCGTGAGCGTGTTTGCATGCAAATTGCATGCAAATACTGAGTCTCAAAAAATAGATGTAGCCAAGATGTTTTGCAGACTTTATTTCTAGCTTACTGAAATTCAGATAATGTGAAGACCCTATGAGGATTTCAGTCTAATTATGCATAGTCATATGCGTAATTTTACGATTACTATAGTATAAATTAGTAAGTTATACATAGGACAGTTCTGATAGAGCTGTGCTAGATACCGTCCTGTCTGGTTGATTGCCCCGTATGTGTTCGCCCATGAGGCGACTCTACCCGATGGCAGGAGTCCAAGTTTAAGGGTCTGCAAGTTACGTGGCAATTTATGGAGAAATTTCTCTTGAATACTAGAACTGTTTGAGAGTCTGTTTGGAAAGCGAAGTTCTTATGCGACGTACATAGGAAATCAATGCTTCCTGAAATGTTTTCAGACAGCCTCTGAAGGTTGAGATTGTTGCTGTAATCGCTGCTCTAGCTTCTACATGTTTAGGCATGTTTTGGTAGGGGTTCAAGTGTGAGTGCTTAGGGCACGAGCTACTTAAGCTAGGTTTTTTATTACATTTGCATTGCTTTTGGGAAAAGGAGATTTTCCAGACAGCTTTGTACTGCCTTTTTGTGTTCCAACGCTACTCAATTGGTAAGAGCTTGGCTGACCTCGGGTACTCATGATTCTCATTGAGAGACCCACTCTTGAGCCGTGCTTAAGTTTTGCCTAGTTAAACGATGACTAAGCATCAGCTTCTTGTCATGTCGCTTCGAGCGAGATGGCAGCAGAGGCTGTTGGTCTTCGCAATACATAGTTTATTTGTTAACTTCTAAAGTTTTTTCCCTAACTATCATGAGTGACTTTCAATCCGTATCCCAATCCACTCCTTTCAATGAGATCCCCTTTACTGGGGGATCGGAACTTCTACCCGATGGTCAAAGCATTGGTGGGCATGAGGGAACGCCTGGTTCTGGGAGTTTGCCAACTGGATGGCAGGCCTTGCTAGTCCCAGAGGATGGAGAGTTAACAGCAGGGGAGTCTCAAGGGACAGAGAGTTCTCCGGACAGTAATGCAGAAAGTGAAAGTGACTCTGATGCTGACGTATTAACTGGCGGAAGCGAAACGGACGCATTAGTGGGGCAATTTTTCGAGGCTCGAGATTCACTGTCTGTGGGAAGTGATGCACTAGGGAGCAACCTAAACGGAGGGACTGGCCAGCTCGTTTTGCCAGGGATAGGAGCCATGGCTTTATCAAGTCAGGCTGGTGGTGAGCTGCTGCTTGGCAACAGTGAAAACAATACGCTTGTAGGTGGCCAGGGTCAGGATACGCTGTACGGACGTGGTGGGAATGACACTTTAAATGGCAACCAAAGAGAGGACGAGCTCTATGGAGAAAATGGGAACGATGTTCTCAATGGTGGGAATGGAAAGGACACATTAGTGGGAGGGAAAGGAAATGACACGTATATCAATATAGGGAGCGGAGGTTACATCGATTCCATCGTTGAAAGACCAGGTGAAGGTATTGATCTGGTAACTACGCTCATTTCCTATGTATTGCCCGAAGACGTAGAGGAGCTGTCTTTATTTGGTAGTGATCCGATCAATGGGTTCGGGAATAGTTCGAACAATGAGATCCGCGGGAATGGCAACCACAACTTGCTCAAGGGCAATGAGGGAAATGACACCCTCATAGGGGGCAATGGAAACGATACCCTACGCGGTGACGAGGATAACGACTACCTGGATGGCGGTACAGGTGTCGATTTTATGGAAGGTGGAGTCGGGAATGACACCCTCATAGGGGGCAATGGAAGTGATACCCTACGCGGTGACGAGAACAACGACTTCCTGAATGGCGGATTGGCAGAGCTGATTCAATGTGATGGAATAAAAATTAAGCTATAAAGACATCCCTTTATCCCCGGTGTCGCAATGAATCTCATTGAAGCCTTACAGACTGTCCCCGATTATCGCTTTGCTCGGGGGAAACGCCATCCGTTGTGGATCCTTTTGGTGTTCATTGTGATGGGGAATTTGGCTGGCTATCGTGGCAATCGCCCGTTAGGGGACTTTGCCAACCGCTACGGTTCAGAGGTGGCCCGGTTATTGCAAATTGAGATCGATGCGGTACCCTCTTTTTCAACCTTCCGTCGCGCCCATATCGGGCTTGACTTCACCGCCCTGAGCGACGCTTTTGCTCAATGGATGCACCCGCATATCGCGGTGGATGACGATATGTATGCCATTGATGGGAAGCGCATTCGGCAACCCATTGTGGATGAGGCAGGCAAAACTCGCTTTGTGGGTCTCGTCAGTGTCTTTGCTCAAACCCAAGGTGTCACGGTCGATTTAGCCGCGCTGACCACGACTGACAATAGTGAGTTGAAGGTGGTGCAATATCTACTGGAGAAACTCCACCTCACTGGGGTGATCGTCACTCTAGATGCCCTTCATGCCCAAAAAAACGCTGGTGCGCATTGTTGAGCAAGGCAACGATTATCTTGTCGCAGTCAAAGGGAACCAGGGGACACTGTATCGTCAAATCGAGACGCTTGTTCACTATCGCCAACCTCGACAAACGGCGGCAACGCCCTTTGAGTGCCAGCATGGCCGCCAAGAACAGCGGTTGGTCAAGGTGTATTCAGCCAACGGAATCGATACTCAACGCTGGCTGGGGGCGAAAACCGTCCTCTGCGTCGAACGACGGAGATGTACTCCCAAGCAATGTTCCATCCATCAGGCCTACTATCTGAGTTCAGTTGCCACCACAGCCAGGTTATGGAACGACATGGTACGAGGGCATTGGAGTATTGAGAATCGCTTGCATTGGCCGAAAGATGTCGTCCTTCAGGAGGATAAGACCTATGGTTGAGACCCCAATGCCCTCCTCAATACCTCGTTGTTTCGCTCTATTACTATCAATGTACTCCGGCTCAATGGGTTTAATTCGGTAACGTCCGCTCTACGGAACCTCGCCAACCAGGTTGAGCAGATTTTTCGTCTCCTACAATGAATCAACCCTGGGCGGATTGGGGAACGACACCCTCATAGGGGGCAATGGAAGCGATACCCTACGCGGTGACGAGAACAATGACTACCTAGATGGCGGATTGGGAAATGACACCCTCATAGGGGGCAATGGAAGCGATACCCTACGCGGTGACGAGAACAACGACTTCCTGAATGGTGGATTGGGAAATGACACCCTCATAGGGGGCAATGGAAGCGATACCCTACGCGGTGACGCGGGCAGCGACTCCCTGAATGGTGGCGCAGGTGCCGATTCGATGGAAGGTGGAACCGGGAATGACACGTTCATTGGAGGAGACGGAAACGATACCCTGATAGGCAACGCGGGCAACGACTCCCTGAATGGTGGCGCAGGTGCTGATTCCATGGAAGGTGGATCTGGGAATGATGTCTTTGTCGTCAACACCAGTGGGGATAAGGTGATTGAAGCGGTTGACGGTGGGACGAGTGATAAAGTCATTTCCAGCATTTCCTATACGCTCACCAGCAACGTTGAGCGCCTGGAGTTGACAGGCGCAGCCAATCTGAACGGGACTGGCAATATCTTGGATAACTGGATTGATGGAAATGCTGGGAACAATTGGCTCGATGGCGGTGCCGGAAATGACAGGCTCGATGGAGCTGCAGGAAACGACACCTATGTGGTGAATAGCAATGGTGACATCGTGCTTGAGAATGCAGATGAAGGCATTGACATCGTGCGGAGCAGTGTATCTTACATCCTAGGAGACCATGTCGAACATCTCACGCTGACGGGTGCTACCAATCTGAATGGGATTGGGAATGGTCTCGACAACGTGCTGAAAGGCAACACAGGCAACAACATCTTAGATGGGGATGCCGGGGATGATGTCCTTCGAGGAACCTTTGGCAGTGGCATTGGTGAAATCGATGTGCTAGGTGGTGGGAGTGGGAGCGATCGCTTCGTTCTGGGGACAAGCGACACCCTTTTCTACGACGATGGCGATGCCGCTAGTGCAGGTACCGGGGATTATGGACTGATTACAGATTTCAACCCGACTGAAAGTGATGTGATTCAGTTGCAAGGGGCAACAATCTCCGGGGTAGCGGCTGACGGGTCGAGCGATCTGTGGAGCTTGAACATTGAAGGGGCATCGGCCTCAGACTATTACTTAGCCCCATCTCCCGATGGGCTCCCCTCCGGACTTGCCATTTATCGCAGCCAGCCAGGGGCTGAGCCGGATGAGCTAATTGGGATTATCCAAGGCGCGGCAGGCGTTCAACTCAACCTAGAATCGCCTGCTGTCAACTTAGTCGGAGATGACACAGGTAACGTACTGAACGGCGGTGGCGGCAACGATACGCTGACAGGGAACGGCGGCAATGACACCCTCAACGGGGCTGGGGGCGATGACACGCTCTATGGTGGCCCTGGAAACGACCTGCTAGATGGCGGTGATGGAAATGATCTGCTAGTGGGTAATGAGGGTGCCGATACCTTACAGGGTGGCAGTGGTGCTGATACGCTAGTGTCCCTTGAGGGATCCGATCAAGTCAATGGCGGTAGTGGCGCAGATCGGTTCGTCGTGCCCCGCTTTGGGCCAGATGTGGTCACCATTGAAGATTTTGATGCCACAGAAAATGATTCGATTCAGCTTGGGTCTGGCACAAATAGCCCCGTGCAAGCTGTCCAAGACAACCAATTCCGTGCTGGAGTGGGTGTGAATAGCGCCACCACGGCGAGCGAACGGGTGCTGTATGACACCACGACTGGTCAACTCTTCTATGATGCCGATGGTTCCGGCAATACCTTCAACGCTATCCATGTTGCAACCCTGACCAATGGTGCCACCCTGAGTGCCGCTCAGCTGTACTTGGAGCCCCATAGCTTAACAACATCTGGTCTAACTGTCAGTCTCGCCAGAGATACCGCTGCAGGTGGCTTAAACAGTGATGGTTTAACCTCAGATGCCTCGCTCTCAGGGACCCTGCAACTACCAGGGAGTAACATTACCCTGGCTGTGAACTTCGGCGATTTGCCAGGTGAGGCTTTTGTGCCAATTCCTGAGGCGACTTATGCCGGTGGGGGCTTTAGCATTACGGCTGAGCAGTTAGCTGCAGCCTACGGAAAAGCTCTGCTGGATGGAGACTACACGTTGGTGGTCCAAGCACAAGATGAGCTAGGGAACCTCATTGAAGCGCCCCCCTTGACATTTACCCTAGATACGACCGCGCCCGTGCTAACGGTGGAAGGTTTGATCAACGGCATCACCTGGAACAACGAAACGCTCAAGGGAACAGTGCTGGATGATGAAACCGTCGTGCGCTATCGCTTTGATGAGGATCCGGATAAGTCGCTGGCACTTAATGCTGGCAGCTTTAATGAGCCGCTGGATCTACCGACAGTAACCCCCAAAGAGGTGACCGCCCACACGCTAACGCTGACAGCAACCGATGAAGCTGGGAACGAAGAGACAGTTACCTATGAGTTTCTCGTAGGAATTTCAGTATCCCTGGATGCAGGGGATGAACTACTACCATCGAACCCTGGCAGTGGTGGTGGCACACCATCGGACGGAGGAGGCGTTGCCAGAGACTTCCTTGCAGAGTGGAATAGTGCTGTTGGTTCCGGTGGTTCCGGTGGTTTAGGTAGTGGTTCTTGGGGAACAGATAGAAGATTACCACCTTCAGATGGTGTCGGTGACGACTATGGACCTGGCTACTATGACCCGACTGCAGATTCTCCAGATTACATGGAAAAGGTCGCCATCATTCTGGATACGGCTGCCGACACTATTGGAACAAGTGATGCTGTAAGTCTTAGCCGAAAAGCTGCACTGCTAAATCGAATTCCTATGCTGATGGCCATTGCCGACATGGTAGACAAGGGGGAATTCCATGAACGCATGGGCCTTCTATATAATTCAAGGGCTACTGAGGGTTTCGGCGATCGGCCGTCTGGTTCTGGGGATGATGCCTTCAATGACATCTACGATATCTTCCACGATATTTTTGACCATGCTGAAACCGAGATTGGTGAAAGAGATGACGCAGAATTAGAAGGAAGAAA
>JBCBSL010000134.1:0-13232 GCA_039819145.1 Cyanobacteria bacterium J06638_22 | reverse complement strand
GTATGGTTCTTCGTGAAGGCGTCGTGCTTCAATACCATTAGGCCCCGTTGAGAACTCGATCGCGATCGCCGGAATTGCAAGCAAAGAAGCTACAATACCCCCTACCATCCAGGCAAACTGCATGGTTTTTGTTGGCTGACCCATATTCTGCTATTTCCTACCTCATTACGCTTTAATCTTGTCTTAAAGTTTGAGTAAATACTGACAATTCCTGTGTCAAGAACTTCAGAGCAGATTTCACATTTTGTTAAACTGAATACCAGATTGCAAGTTAGGAGACACCAAAAACATGCCCCGGACTCAATCAAGCAAATCAACAGTTATTGCCCCGTCCATTCTATCAGCAGATTTCAGCCGTCTGGGTGAGGAAATCAAAGCGGTAGATCAAGCCGGTGCTGACTGGATCCATGTCGATGTCATGGATGGCCGCTTCGTTCCCAATATCACCATTGGTCCCCTGATCGTTAAAGCAATTCGCCCTTACACCGAAAAGTCGCTCGATGTTCACTTGATGATCGTTGAGCCTGAAAAGTATGTCGAAGATTTTGCTAAGGCTGGCGCGGATATCATCTCGGTTCATGCAGAGCACAATGCGTCTCCTCACTTGCACCGGACGCTGTCGCAAATCCGTGAGATGGGCAAGCAAGCAGGTGTTGTGCTCAACCCTTCGACGTCCTTGGACTTGATTGAGTATGTTCTGGATGTTTGCGACCTAATCTTGATCATGAGCGTCAACCCTGGGTTTGGTGGTCAGAGCTTCATTCCCGGAGTTGTGCCCAAAATCCGTAAGCTGCGTCAAATGTGTGATGAGCGCGGTCTGGATCCCTGGATCGAAGTTGATGGTGGCCTGAAGGTCAACAACACCTGGCAGGTGCTTGAGGCTGGTGCAAACGCTATCGTTGCTGGCTCCGCTGTGTTCAAGGCAAATGATTATGCCGAGGCGATCGACGGAATCCGCAACAGCAAGCGCCCCGAGCCTGAGTTGGTCACCGCTTAATTATCCAGCGCAGTAATGGGTGACTGAACAAAAGATTCAGCACTCAATAACAATAGCTAGCATCGTTTGATACATGTTCGACAATGCCAGTCTTATTCCTACCCAAATCCCTTTCCTGGTCGGAGAGGGATTTTTGTTAGGGCATCGCTAGATGAAGGACTGGGGCGATCGCCTGTGTGTGAATTTCAGTAACGTTTGTGCTTGGGTAAGTGCAGCAGACTGAAGTTCAAGGCATGGTGGAAGCAACAAAAGTCGTTCGTCAATGCAATATCTCCCATTTCTCTTGCTTTGAGCGTCTATGCGGGAACTCATTGGAGGTTTCGGACGCCCAGATCCTTGGTGGGATATCGACTGGATTCTGATGTTCTAAAGCGAGATGCGCTATGGGAACTCTGTACGTTGGGACAAATTCCTATAAGTGGGTGATGCGTCGCTTGGCGGATCCGGCTGTGCGCCGATCGCACACTGTGGTGACGCCAACTCGACTGGCAGCGCGATCGCTCCGAGTCCCTAACTGCCAACTCAAAACGCTGGCTTATCAAACTCTTTTACCCCACTACCATCTGGCACCCAAGCTGAAGGCAAAACAGCTTTTACAAGCTGCCATCGAAACCACCGCACCCAAGGATCCAGAAGGGACAACACGAGTTTGGACACCAGCCATTCAGGAACTTTTACAAGCGAGTCCATTCTTGCCAGAGTCGGGGATGACTATTTCCCCGAGAATCTTGCAATTGATTCAGGTAACGAAGACCTATCAGGCATTGCTGCGGGGCGGGAATTGGATTGATCCGCATGAGGCCTATTGGCGATCGCTCGAAAGTACACCGGAACGGCGATCGCTGCTGATCTATGGCTATGTGCAGCTTCGGGCGGATGAGCTGGCTTTTATTGAGGCGATCGCCGATGAGCAGAGTATCCTGATGCTGCCCTGGCGCGACCATCCTGACTTTAAGGAAATAGCCTTGACGATCGAACGACTTGCGGAAAAGGGTTGGATGGTTGAAGCTGACAATCCTGTGGAACATTCGGATTGGGTAGGGCAATGCTTGGGCGATCGCTTTCTCAATGGAATTCCCACAACTGCTGCTCCAATCCCCAATAAAGCGGCCAAGCTTTATGTCTACAGCGACTTGGAGCAAGAGGTTCGGGGAACGTTAGCGCAGATCAAAGATCTGTGGGTGAATCACGATGTTTCGCCTAGAGATATCGCCATTGTTGCGGGGACCGAGGTTGCTTACGGTGACAAGTTGCTGGATATTGCTTGGGAATATGGCATTCCGCTACGACTGCTATACGACATACCGCTCAACACGACCCGCCTGGGAGCTTGGCTGAGTCTGATGATGGAGGTTGTTGAGGCAGGGTTTCCTTTTGAGAAAACCGCACGGCTGTTGAGTCATCCTCTTTCCAGCGATCCAGACAAAGATATGTGGGGAAAGGTGCGTGAGGAGCATCCCAAGAACTTTGCAGAGTGGAATATTGCCGTCCAATCCATCTTGGATATCGATTTAGCGGTTTTGGATTTTCCTTTTGAAGTAACGCGAGCGGAGTGGCTACAACGGATGCGCCAACTCCTTTATGCCTTTGACCTGGGGCGGAAGTGCAATAGGTGGGCACGAGAAAACCTGGCCTATAGCAAGCTCGATCGCTCTTGGAAAGAAGTCGCTATCCCGACAGACGAAATGCTGACTCGCGAACGATTCTTTGCGGAGTTGCAAGAGCTGATGGCGATCGCCCAGGTCTCGGTTCATCCGGCTAGGGGTGGCGTTGAGCTACATGGTTCTACAGCTGTGATTGGTTCCCGCTATCGTTACCTATTTGTTGTTGGGATGGCAGAGGGGATTCTTCCCACGCCAATCTACAACGATCCGGTACTGGATTTTCATGAACGCAAGGTTCTACAAGCAATTGGCCTGGAGCTACCTACCGCTGCGGCCTTAGCACGACAGAATGTCGTCAATTTTTATCACCTGTTGCAAACGGTGACGGAGCACGTCGTTTTCTCATACAACAAGCTCAACGGACGCCAGGAATATTTGCCCAGCCCTTATACTGAGCGATTGGAGCTGACTGAAACAACGCTGCCAGAATTCCCGATTACTAGTCTTCAGGAACTCAGAAAAGTCGTTTTGCAAAATCAAGCGGATACGTCTGAAGAAGACACCGTACTGGCCCATACTCGCCATGCTTGGGTCGTAGAGGTACGACGGGAAAGTAGTGCTCCCCATGACGAGTATGACGGTGTCACTGGTATTTCTATCGATTGGCAAGAACGCAGTTTCAGTGTTTCCCAACTTACTCGCTTGGGACTTTGTCCCTTTAGTTGGTTTGCTCAAAAGGTCTTGCGGCTGGAGGAGTTGGAGGAAGAGGAAAGTTCGCTAGTGCCCAATGTGCGGGGCAACTTGTACCACAAAACTCTAGAGATTTTGTTTAAGGAAGCAAAGGGCGATCGCACTCACATTACGAATCCCGCAGCTTTGAGAACGGCTTTTCTGCAAGCGGAACAGGACTCCGACTTCAATTTTTCCAACCTAACAGCATGGAATGCTCAACGCGAGGAGCACTTAAAAACGTTGAGCCGGGTTGTTCAAGGGAATGACTTTTATCCAGAGAGAGCGAAGGCGATCGCCCTCGAAGCTTGCTTTGTGGGGGAATGGAAAGGCTTTCCTATCAAGGGTTATGTCGATCGTATCGATCGCACAGATAACGGACTGGTGTTAATCGATTACAAAACTAGTTCAACGCCTCCAAGTGGTGTCAAAGATGCTGATGGCAAAGCCACAGTCGATTTGCAACTGTCTGTTTATAAAGAGGCAGCGGCTCCGGTACTGTTTCCGGGTGAGTCTGTTATCGATGCTTACTACTACTCGCTAACCAAGGGCAAAAAGCTAAAAGACCTGAAAAAACTTCCCTCCGATGTAGATCTGGAAGCTGTCGCGATCCGATGTCAGAATCATTTGAGCAAGGGAAACTTTCCAGTTCTACCTGATATTGACAACAAAGCTTGTACCTACTGTGCCTATGACTTGGTTTGTCGGAAGGGTAAACGACTCGATCGCAAATCAGCTATAGCAATTCAATCAGCAGATTCAGCAATAGACCCGGAGGACGGTTCATGAATCCAAGGCCTTCCTGGGTAAATCTGCGTCTGACGGAGCAACAGCAAGCCGCTGCCTATGCCGACTTCAGCATTGCTGTCACGGCTGGAGCGGGGACAGGTAAAACCCATATGCTGGCAGAGCGCTATCTCCATCACCTGATGACGGGGCACTCGCCGTTACAGATCGTGGCGATGACGTTCACCGAAAAAGCGGCGGCAGAGCTGCGATCGCGCGTCCGCAAAACCCTCCGCGATCGCCTGGATAATCCCGACTGGAGGGCTGAACTGGAAGCCGCCCAAATCACTACATTCCACAGCCTCGCAACTCGAATTTGCCGAGAACATCCCGATGCTGCTGATGTTCCTCCCGATTTTGTGGTTTTGGATGAATTGGAGGGAAGTGTTTGGCAGGCAGACGTGATGGAGGAGGCGATCGCCCACATTCCCTCATCATTCTTCGAGAAAGTTCCCTACTCCCTAATGCACAATGCCATCTGGAGCTTTCTAAGCGATCCACTAAGTGCTGAGAAAGCATTGCGCTATGGGAAGGAAGACTGGCTACAAACGCTAAACGATTACCGTACGAAAACCCTGGAGGCGATTGCGAACAACACAAGTTGGCAAGAGGCTTATGAAACGCTTCAATCCCTTTTGGGGCCGTCGCCTGAGGACAAGCGTGAGCAAGCACGGGTGACTGCTTTGGAACTTGCTACCCAATTTGCTGAAACCAAGAGCATTCAATGTCTTGAGGGCTTAACAACCATTAGTTTGAGCGGGGGAAGCAGGAGGCAGTGGGGAGAGGAGGCGTTTAATGCCGTCAAGGATGCGATTAACCAACTCAAAGCTATTGCAAAAAGTAATTTTGTGTTGATGCAAAAGCTGGAAGTTAATGAGTGGGACGAAGCGACAGCCAGGGTACTTCCAGTACTGCGGGAAGCATTTGAGCAGGTGCGATCGCATCTCCAAGCAGCGAAGCAGCAGCAGCGCGTTCTCGACTACAACGATTTGGAAATCCATGCGCTCAAAGCGCTGGAAAGTTCAGATGTTCGAGAGTACTATGCTCAGCGCTGGCAGGTGTTTTTGATCGATGAGTTTCAGGATACAAACCCTACTCAGGGTGAGTTACTGGATCGATTGACGCAAAATAAATTGCTAACCATTGTGGGCGATGAGAAGCAGTCTATCTATGGATTTCGGCGGGCGGATGTACAGGTGTTTCGCGCATGGCAACAACGACTTTTGACCGTGCAATCATCGCTGAACGCTGAACATTATCCCATCAAGTTCTTGAATCATAGCTTTCGTGCTCACAAAACGTTGCTGGATAGCGTCAACGCTGTTTTTCACCCAGTTTTGGGCAACTCCTACGAAGCTTTGGTTGCCGTACGAGAGCCTGAACCTCATGCAGCACCGCATCTAGAATTTTGCCCGGTTCAAGTTCCCAGTGATTGGAAGCCGAGTGCAGATGAGCGGCGGCGCGTGGAAGGACAGCATATCGCCAATCGCATTGAAACGTGGGTGGCGGCCAATATCGAGATTCACGACAAGGCGACAGGTCAACTACGCCCCATAATCTACGGCGATATTGCTATTCTTTCGCCTACCTGGTCATCGCTTGAACTCTATGGTGAAGTTCTAGAAAGCCGTGGCATTCCCGTTCTGCAAGCTGGTGGCGGAAATCTGCTCGATACCCGTGAAGCCAAAGATACCTATGCACTGCTGCGCTTCCTTGCGAACCCAGGTGATGACCTGGCACTGGTGGCTGTGTTGCGAAGTCCATTTTTTGCGGTGAGCGATCGCACCCTTACTCAGTTAGCCGATTCTCGTGGTGACAAGACCTGGTGGCAACATCTAATATCCTCTGCAACTCCAGACCTTAGCCATCCTATCGAAACCTTACAAGCACTTCTACAGAAGCGCCGACTGGATTCACCCTCGCGTTTGCTGCGATGGGCCGATCGGTTGACGGGATACACAGCGGCGATCGCTAACTTGCCGAATGCTCGTCGTCGTGAGGCGGACTGGCGTGGCTTTCTAGACTTTGTGCAACAACGAGAGCAGGGGCACTTCGACAGTGTGAGTATTGTCAGAACACTGCAACGTCTCACAGCAGCGGAAGTCACGGTTTCCCGTCCTGTACTCGAAGCTGGGAATGCGGTCAATCTTCTCACGATTCATGCGGCCAAAGGCTTGGAGTGGCCAGTTGTAATCGTTTCTGACCTGACGCGTCGGCCAAACAATGACGGTGCTCCAGTCCGCTTTGACCCAGCGATTGGTGTTGCTGTGAAGCTCAATGATGATGCAGGCGAGGTACAGAAATCAGCGCTCTATGCGTTGCTGGAGCATCAGCAGAAACAGTTAGAGCATAACGAGTCTAAACGCTTGCTGTATGTGGCGTTGACTCGGGCGCGCGATCGCCTCCTGCTAACGGCTCCGGAGGAAAAGGGAAGTCGCCTCGACTTACTCCTTCCTGGACTCAATCAGGTTCTCGACCCTACCCCGATTCCCTTCCAGTCTCTTGAAGCGATCGATTTCCCATTACCCCAACCTCCCGATAGTCTCAATCCTCTGCGAAATGTAGCGAAACCTTGCGGTTCAGGTTTGCACGAGCTACCTGTGACGGCACTCACGGATTATGCACTTTGTCCCAAGCGCTTTCGCTTTCGCTACTACGATGGCCATCTCGGCGACTACGAAGGGCGCGGTTCCAGTGCCTATGGGGCGGAGATTGGAACCCTCACCCACAAAGCCCTGGAATATAGCATTGAAACGGTTGAACAACTGGAACCGTTCAATCTCGAACTTCCGACTGAAGTAGTGGAAGAAGCTCTGCAACTGGCTCAGAACTTTCGCCAGTCTACAACCTACGAGCCCTTTCGAGATTCAGCATCCAAATTCGAACAACCCATCACCCTTGAATATAACTCTCTGACCTTTAACGGAGTGATTGATTTGCTGGCTCCTGATTTTGTGCTGGACTTCAAGACAGACAAAGAGATGAATCCTCACCATCACCGCTTGCAGCTTTGGGCCTACAGTGAGGCAACGCAAAAAGCGACAGCGCACATTGCCTACCTGCGCCATGATAAGGTTCATACCTTTAATAGCGTAGAGTTGGGGGCGATTGCCCAGGAAGCAGAAACGGTTATCCAAAATATCGAACAGGGCAACTTTCAGCCAACACCATCTGCCACCGTCTGCCAGATCTGCCCTTGCAATAGCTTTTGCGAGGATCGCATCAGCTTGTAGTTGGATTCCCTTGTAGATAGAGGTTATGGAGGAGAAGTCCTCAAAGGGTAATAACCGAAAATTTGGTGATGTGCGCTGAATTTGTGGCATCGTTAGTGGTAAAAGCAACGTGCTCTGAGACTGGGGCGATGACATCACTATCGGGCAAACCAGCGAGAATTCAGGACGATCCGCCGCGATCGCCCCGCGTTAGCCTGCCTACGATGTATGATTTGCCCAGCGAGTTTCCAGAGGAACCGGGATTGCCCGACGAGTTTCACGACCTCCAGCCCCAATTGCTTAGCCGCACGCTGGAATTGCGCCAGTACCGCCGCGAGCACTGGTTCAGTGGCACTGACCTGAATGTCTACTACGATGTCCATCACCCTATCTGGCACAAGCACCCAGACTGGTTTTTAGCCGTTGGAGTGCCCCGGCTATATGACGGACAAGATATGCGCTGCAGCTATGTGGTCTGGCAGGAGGGACGCAGCCCCGAAGTTGTTGTTGAGTTTCTTTCCCCTGGAACTGAAGCAGAAGACATGGGGCGATTTCTACTCGAAGGGGAACCAGAAGAAGACGCGTCAGAAGACGCATCTGAGAACGGTTTTGCTAATCGCGCCACACCTCCCCAAAAGTTAGAGGTATACGAACGCTACCTGCGAGTCCCGCACTATCTGGTGTATAGCCGTTACACGCAACAGCTTCGATACTTCAAACTGATGGGAGGAAGTTACCAAGAGCAACCGATTGCAGACACAAATCCTCGCGTTTGGTTGTCGGGTTTAGAGGTTGGTTTGGGAATTTGGGACGGTAGCTTCGAAGGCGTGACGAGTGCCTGGTTACGATGGTGCGATGCCGAGGGAAACTGGTTCCTTACGGATACAGAGCAGGAGCGCGATGCTCGGATGCAAGCGGAGCAGCAAGCAGAGCAAGAGCGACTGAATCGAGAACAGGCAGAGCAGCAAGCAGAGCGAGACCGTCTGAGTCGAGAGCAGGCCGAAGCTCAGCTCTTGCAAGCCGCACAGAATCTTTTAGACACAGGGATGGCGATCGCCCAAGTTGCTCAAGTTTTGGGTTTGTCTGAGGAGCAGGTGCGATCGCTCCAGAACTAATATTTTTTGGCTTGTGGCAAAGGATGTCTTACCTCCACCTATCCCGATGCCGCGAAACGTTCCGGGTGATAGACAATGAGCTTAGAAAGTTGAAGACCGGGCTTTTTTTGCTCGATCGCCCTCCTGCCGTTTCACTGACGCTATTGTCGCTGACCCCTTATGCCTGCCGAATTGCTGAAAAATGTGCGCCTTCTGGATGCTGCAACTGGAAGGGATGACGTTGTTGATGTGCTTTTGGATGAAGGCTTTGTGCGGGCGATCGCTCCTTCTCTGACTGAGATTCCAGATGATGCAGCGGTACAGGATTGTGCAGGTTGGGTCTTGGGGACAGGGTTAGTAGATCTCTACAGCCATTCGGGAGAACCGGGAAATGAGTCGCGGGAAACGCTGGAGTCTTTGTGGCAAGCAGCAGCGGCTGGAGGATTTACCCGTGTTGCGCTTTTGCCAGACACAAAACCTACCTTGGATAGCATAGGGGCGATCGAAGGGATTCAGTCGCAGCTCAAAGGTTCCAGTTCGCGGCTTCAGATTTGGGGGGCGCTGACTCAGGGCGTTGAAGGCCAGCAGATGACGGAGTTGGCCGAATTGGCGATGGCTAGCATTGTTGGATGTGCAGATGGTAAGCCATTGGCTCATCCTCGCCTGGTGCAACGGATTTTGGAATATGCTCAACCTCTGCAGTTGCCCATTGCTCTCTGGTGTTGCGATCGCGAGTTGCAAGGAGATGGCGTGGTGCGGGAAGGAATGGATGCAATGCGGTTGGGCTTATCGAGTGTCCCAGCGATCGCCGAAACCTCTGCCCTCGCTACGGTACTGGAATGTGTTGCCGCAACAGGGACGCCGGTTCATTTGATGCGCATCTCAACGGCGCGCAGTGTCGCCATGATCGCGCAGGCAAAAGCAGAGGGCTTGCCTGTCACGGCGAGCACGACCTGGATGCACTTGCTGTTGAATACACAGGCGCTATCGAGCTATGACCCAAACTTGCGACTAGATCCACCATTGGGAACGCCGGACGATCAACAAGCACTGGTTCAAGCGGTGGCATCTGGGGTGATTGATGCGATCGCCATTGACCATGCTGCCTACACCTACGAAGAAAAAACCGTCGCGTTTGCCGCTGCGCCTCCAGGGGCGATCGGGCTAGAGTTAGCACTGCCGCTTTTGTGGGAAGCGTTCGTCGCTACAGAACAATGGTCGGCGCTCACACTTTGGCAGGCTCTCAGCACTTGCCCTTTGAAATGCTTGGGGCATGAGGTTGGGGCGATCGCCCCCAATCAACCTGCCGAGCTAACCCTCTTCAATCCCTCTGAACCATGGACAGTCAACCAGCAAACCTTGAAGTCAAAATCTGCAAATACTTACTGGCTAGGGAAAATTTTAACAGGGCGTGTGGTTAAGTCTTGGAACGGTTGAGGAATGGAACGCAGATAAACGCAGACGAACGCGGATGAAGAAATAAAGGGTTTTGGTTGGTGGGGTGATCGCTTTTTACTTGCCTGCTTTAGTGGCAAGCGATGGATGGTGGTTGCTGTGGAATACATTTGAGTGAAACACAAATGAGCACAGATGGAAAAGGTGAGAGTTTATCCAGGCTTTTCACACTCATCAAATCCTATGTCTGATCTGCGTCCATCCGCATTCTAATTTTTCCTATCTTTTATCTGCGTTTATTTGCGTTCATCTGCGTTCTACTTTTCATCTTCACCCTGAGATGGGCTAAACAGCTCATAAACCTGACGACAAAAATCCTTCAGTTGTGCTTGAATTGGGGAGCGGGGTTGGGCGGTGCCGCGAAATTGCCACTGGTCGATCGTGGATAAGCGCCATTGTTCGCCGTTGTGAGAAAATCCGACGGCTTCGACCCCGATAACGTTGTGAGTTTGGGCGGTGGGGTCTTCAAAAAAGCGGATTTGGACAAGGATGGAGCGGCTTTGGAATTTAGGGCTCCAGCCGGGGAGATGAAAGCCGATATCGATGGAGTCGGGGTCGACCAATTCCCGAGTGTCTGGGTCGTTGGCCCAGGGTTTGAGGTCGGCCCGTGCATCGGGAAATTGGGTCTTGAAAAGGTTGACGATCGCCGCGATTTTGGTCGCATTTTCCAGTCCATTTGCCTTTTCTGCCGCATTCACTCCGCGCTACTCCTAAACATTACAGAGCGTCAGGTGGGTAAGTTACATTCCCTGAAAGCGTCCCAATTGCTTGGGTGTCCCAATTGCTTGGGAGACAGCCTGCATCTCTTGACCCACTAGATTAATGAACTAGTGTACGCTGTGTTTTGGTAAAAGGGTGTAACTTGAGCGAAGTTTTTGAGAACCCAAGGCTGATCTTCTGCAAAATCAGGACGGATTAGCGACGGGTAGGTTGGTATTGGCCGCTGGCTTAAGCCGTTGAATGGCCTGGTTGACCAGCGTTTGCAAAAAGGCCGATCGCTGGTTTGCTTGGAACACGGCTTGCAGTTTCTGCATCAGGCGATCGCGCTGTACCCCAGACTCAGTCACGCCGAGCGCTTCCGCTTCCTGCTCTTCGAAGTACTCTACTAGGCTCAGCCCTGCCATACGGGTGAGATAGGCTGCACTGGCTCCCTGCACCATGCCCCCAGCGACAAAGGTAGCGGCGTGGCTTTTGAGCAGGGGAGTGACGGCTTGGCTGGTGAGTTCCACCACGCCCAGTTTAAGCATCAGCTCAGCGAGGGCGGTGGCGATCGCTTTGGCCTGATCTAAACTCAGTTTTTGTTGATAGATGGTGCCCAGATCCGTTACCAGTTGGGCATTGGCAGAAGCGGTTGCTAGCAAGTCGAGGCTGGGAACGGGAGTGGCAAAGGCGACTCCAGCTGCAATCCATTGGGCCTGCTCAATTTGGGGTAGAGCGCGATCGCGGCGCAGGCGATTTGCTTCTGCTTTGATGGCTGTTTTCAAGACAACGGCTTGGCGGTAAGTGGTGGCCAGGACACGCTCGGCAGCGTTCGCTTTCAGCGCCTCTTCCAGTCGTTGGTTGAGGGCAGTGAGTTCGGCTTCGGGCTGCTCCATGCGCTCTTGTGTCGTACCATCCGCCTGATGCTGACGCACTTTGATGGCAGCAGGAGCAGCCGCGATCGCCACAACATTTTGCGCAGGTACAATGCCCAGTACGCGCTCACGGATTTGTTGCAACACCAGCGGACGTTCGTCGGGCAGGTACTGATCCTGCTTGTTGAGCGCCAGGATGAGGTGATGGCGATCGCCCTGTAAGCGCTTGATGGTGGCGAGTTCGGAGTCGGTCAGATCGCCATTGACCAGGAACACGACTAAATCCGCCAGGGTAAGGGCATCAGCGGATTCCAAGGCATCTGTAGGAAGGTCAATTACCTCACTAACCTGAGCCGATTCAGCGGATTTCAGGGCTGAGTTTTGCGCCAAGTTGGTAGCCAGAACCGTTTTGCCAGAGGCTTTGCCACCAACGATCGCTAGCCGTAATTGGGTGCGATCGCCTTCGACTTTTAATGCGTCTAGTTGCTTTTGGAAGGACTCTAGAGTTTCTGAGGCGTTCGCTTTGGAATGGTGCGATTGCTCAGTGGTTAATCGCTGGAGCCAACGATCGATCGCGGCAAATTCTTTTTCCAATCCAGCTCGGTCGAGTACGGGTGTTTCGATGCTGAGATCCAGCGGTTTCTTTTGGGTTTGGCGGAACCACCACATACCACTGCCAAGGGCGATCGCTCCCCACATCATGGTTTCGCCCATGTGCGCGGCGGCGGGATTGACCCAACTTACCAGCCACGCGCTTGCCGTCAGCCCCAACCCGCCCCACAAAATCGGTCGCTGTGTCCACTGACCCATTGTTCTGCCCTACCAAAGTACTCAGTACTCATATTGTATCGGGGCGATCGCCAGATGCCGAGACTTGAGAACCGAACCCGTTACATCAGAAAACAGGAACCACAAAGGCACGAAGACACAAAGAATAGGAAGTAACTTTGTTTGTGTCTTTGTGGTGAATATCAAACCCAGCTTTAAGAATATGGCATTAAAAAAACCCCTCCAAATTGGAGAGGCTTTATTTGGTGGCGGGAAGTGGATTTGAACCACTGACCTTCGGGTTATGAGCCCGACGAGCTACCAGACTGCTCTATCCCGCGTCGCGTTTTTGTCCTTATTCATAGTAGCGAAGGCTTGGTAAATATGACAACTCAATTTGACAAGTTTTTTGCCCACACGATACGTTTTGTGGCTGTATCGTAGCCTGAAAGCTATAAGGACAATGAGGCTTAGGCGATCGCCAGAAAAATTGAAAGGTTCCCAATATTGCGAGACACCCGGTGTCTTTTTCGACTTGCTAAGCCATCGCTTCTTCCCGTGGGTTGGGCGGATAGAGTAGCTGCAAGCCCAGATCCGGGCGATCGGTGATGATGCCGGTGATGCGGGTGTCTTGCATGAGCTTATGCATAATCTGCTCATCGTTGACGGTCCAAACCCAGATGGGCAGTTGGGCCGCCAAGGTTTTGGAGAGGATATCGGCTTCGAGCAAATTCCAATCGGGGGCAATGAAATCGACCTGCATTTTGTTCACCCGCTTGTGAACGGCTTTGGCACTCCAGCACAGAGTTTTGCAAACATCGGCAGTGACGTTGCTAAAGAGCAGGCCAGTGGTGATTTCGGGAAAGTGGCGCTTAACGCGCTTGAGGGAAAAGGGGTGAAAGGAGGTGACAACAAATTCTTCGGGTTCCATGAAACGCAAGAGCGATCGCATCACCTGGGGTTCATAGCCCATTTCCTTGAGTTCAACATCCAGATGGATTTTGCCCTTGCAG
>JBCBSL010000133.1:0-13287 GCA_039819145.1 Cyanobacteria bacterium J06638_22 | reverse complement strand
CCAGATCCTAAAAGCCTGCACTGCCTGCAGCGCCTGCGCTGCAGGCAGTGCAGGCTTTTAGGATCTGGTTTTTTATCATGACGAGCGCCTTAGATGCGATTTCAATTACCAGTTTCGATCTGTGGTCAATCCAACAGGTTGTCAGATCATCTACTCGGGGCGTCAAGCGAAGCGCAACGTCTTTGCTTTCATGGCGATCGCTCCATCGCGCTCATGCCGCAATGCGATGCTGGGGATGTTGATATCTAGTAGGAGGAACGATTGATATCTGATAAGAAGACAAATTGCTGTTTTCAGCAAGGTTCTTGCCTGTTTTCTTCAAAAAACCTCGCCGATTTCATTCTGGAATAAATGTTGGGTGGTCTGTATGCTTGAAACGTGTTTTAGACCCCACATGCCCTATGACATTTCTCCAGCGACTGTTCTACTCTTTCCTACGCCGCCCCCTTTTGTATTTACTCAGTGGGTCTATAGGGATTTTGCTGTCTACAGTTCCCCTTGCGCTGCCAGGGTTCACTTCAGAGTTGCCAGCATCCTTTTTGCTGGCTGGTTATAGCTGCCAGAACTGTTCGCGTCCTGAAGGCCCGAGTACGGCGGGGGCTATTCGTGGCAGTTGCACTGCCATGAATGGGGTGCCTCTGACACCCTTAGCACCTGAAGTTCATGTGGGTAGGACGGCATCCTCCTACCCAACCTTTGCTTGGTATGTGCCCGATGAGGAGCCTTTTCCTGTCGAATTCAATCTGTATACGCTAGAAGAAAATGGCGAATTTCAGCTAATCCACAGTGCGGCATTGACTAGTAACACTCGCGTGATGGACTACACGCTGCCTGCTAGTGAGCCTTCATTGCAGGCAGGTCAACGCTATCTCTGGCAAGTGTTTCTAATCTGCGACCCCACTCTGCTGTCGAGTACCGTTGATATTGAAGCCTTTGTGGATGTTGTTGCACCGGAGGAGGCTGGTGTGGATGGAATGATGGGTGCTGTGCAATTAGCGGAACAAGGACTGTGGTACGACGCTCTCGCGCAGGCGATCGCCGAACCTTCGGATACAGTATGGCTGAGCTTACTGAATGATTTGGCTCAGGAAGAAATAGGTGAAGACGAATCCCCAGCTTCTAGCCGTTACACCCAGCTGCAGCAAATTCTTCAGCACGAAGCTTACCCACTACCTGAATAACGTCACTTCTACGGGTGCTAACATTTCCAAAACGTTCAAAGCCCCCGCATTGCGGGGGCTTTGAACGTTTTGGAAATGTATAGCCTTACGCATTGAGATTAGGACAAATCATTTTTTGAAAGCCCCGCGACGCGGGGCTTTCAAAAAATGATTGGGTTCTACCTGAGCGCGTAGCGCTATATCTTGAGAAAATGAGAGGATCCCAAATCCGACTTAGAGAGACTACTTATAGTTTTCATAGTTTTTATGCAATGCTTGCCCAGCAAGCATTGCATAAAAACTATAACGGGAGTTTGCTCTTTGGATTTGGCGCTATGGATTTTGTACTACAGGCGATCGCGCGGTTGTTCATCTCCCCAGGTGGATTCCCAATCAGGGCAGTTTTCATCATCCCAGCCGTAGGGATGCATACCGCAGACAAACATCACCCCGTTGTAGCTTTGGCCATGATAGTGGCGGCAGCCTACACAGGCCTTGTGCTCATTCATCATGGGATCAACAGTTTGGCTGATGGGTGATGTAGTGTCCATGAGGGAGAGTTCGAGCGTTTCTAATAACTCGAAGAAGGGTTGCATCCAGCCTTCCATTTCCTGGTCTAACTCGTCGAGAGTCGGCCCGACGGTCTCATCCAACTTCGTGATCAACGTTTCGGAGAAATCTAAAACTGAGTCTGCGGCGTCATCGACGCCTTGAGCAACATCTCCAAAAAAACGTTCGATATCGCGCGCCACAGTTTCAAACATCAAGTTCCAATCTCTTTGCCAGTTATCCATTAGTGTTGGTTACGGTGCTTCTCAATACAGTGCATGCCATGCGCGTGTTTAAGCGCTGAGCCCAGTGCGATCGCCAAACCAGGTGTGCAATCCCTATCTCCATCATGAATCGTTACGGAGGCGACGTAGTTCTGCCTGCAAGTCCTCCACTTGGCTCCGCAACGCGTCAGCCTGAGAGGGTTGAGCGTCCGTTGCAGAGGCTTCGTGGGTGTCTGCTGTACTGGAATCGGCGTCTTCCAAAATCTCGATGCGTCGGGGTTCAGCTGGAGCATCTCCCGACGACGCGGCTTGGGTTTGCTGTGCCTGCACCACCATTTCATCCACCATACGCTTGGCTTCTTCTGCTGTGATTTCCCCTTTCGCCACCAATTCATCGGCAAGCTTTTGGGCCTGGGCACGCAGGTCTACGAGAGTTTCCCCAGCTTTTTCGCCAGCATAAGACGCCAATCCAACTCCTAGGTAGAATGCCTTTTGGACGAGATCCCCAAATTTTGCCATTGTCCTTTTTACTCCTCCGTGATAGATAAGTCCTTACAAACGGCTTTTCACAGGGCTCTGTAGACCATAGGGTATGAGAGTCCAGCTTGATTAACAGGCTCGCCCACGCCGCAACAGGTGTAGGATACATATCCTACAAACTGATCCTGGCAGAAGGGAACTGAAACCAGCGGCCTCTCAGTATCCGATTAAAATTTAATTCAACAGGGAAAATTTTGCCATGTGCAGATGTGCGGCTCAGTCCTCAAATGCTTGAGCGAACGATGCCCCTCTGCGTACTATCTACATATTGCCCATATCCATTCCCTAGGATAGGCAATCTTTTTAGTAAATGAACGAGCTTGCTATTCTAGAAAACCGAAACGATCGGGACTGAAATGGACGATCCTGAGACGTCCTTTCAAGACTAATGATCTGCTCTCTGCCTAGGTTTACGAGGCGTTATGAAGTGTGAGCGGTTGAAGGCGGCGATCGCTAACAAATTTGATTTGCTAATGTCTATCTTGTATTCAGAGATTTGGAGTAAATTCTTTTCAAAAGAATTTCTGTGCCACTCCTCTTCTTGAAAGCAACCCTTCTCTCAGTGAGCGACGTTACTGAAATCTACTCAAGGACTGCTTGAATACGGCGTTTAAATACAAAGAGACCCGGAGACCACGCCTGCTACAAGCATCCCGTGTTGCTGCTACCTTCCGGTCCTGACAAGATTTGGGCGTCGAAGCCGCATGGATCCAGGTCACCTCTAGCATACCACGCTCGTCCGACATCTGATGGGTAGAGCTGGCGCTGAGACAGGTCAAATGCTGACTCTGTCTGGTGATGGCAATTGTCAGCATTCATTTTCAGGTGATTGAGGACAGGGTTGCCGAAGCCTGGGATTGGCTGTGTTATGTCACATCCGATTAAACAACCGTAAAACCAAACTATCGTTTGTGCCCGCTGCACTGCAACGGGCACAAACGATAGTTTGGTTCTTCAACCGGATTTGATATTACTTGTCCCTTGCTTCCTGGCGTGAATGGCGTTGAGCAGCGGTGATTTGGGATGAGGAAATTGGATCTGCAAACCCCCTTGTGGATCTGTGCCGATGCGGCCTCCGAATATTGCTGATTCGCAGGCCGCATCGGTGGATTGTTTTGGGGTTCGTCAGTCCCAATCGGCGAGCACGTCGTCGACGCGAGCAATGCCTTCGGTATCGCCTCGCTGCTCGTAGAGGGTACGAGCGACTTCGAGTTCGGTGATTGCCTCCGACCGCCGTTCTCGCCCATCCAGCGCTAAGCCCAATTGGAAATGAGCATCGGGATTATCTGGAGCGATTTCTAGCCAGCGGCGGAAGGTCAAAATCGCCGATAAATATTCACCCTGCTCTAACTGAATACTGCCCAGTGCTTCATGGGTTTCGGGTAAGCTCGGTTGAACCTGCACGGCTTGTTGATAATACGCTTGTGCTTGCTCTAAATTCTCTTGTGCCCGGTAGACATCACCAATTTGCAGGAAAATCCTGCCATTGCGTGGCTCTAGCTCAGCAGCCCGCTTGAAGGCGTCTAGCCCCTCGCGCGTGTTGCCCGAGTTCAGCAGCGCTACCCCCAGGTTGACTTGGATGCTGCCGCTGCTCGGATCCATGCGGGCGGCTTCTTGGAGAGCAACGATCGCCTCTGTATAGCGCTCCTCCTGGATGAGAACGGCACCAATCGACTCTTGAATCGTGGCATTGTCTGGCTCCAGAGCACTGGCACTCCGATAGGCTTGCAGGGCTCCTTCATAGTCGCCCTGCCGAGCTAGCACAACCCCCAAGCCGATGTAGGCATTGATATCCGATGCGACTTGCGTGGCTTGGCGATAGGCTTCAGCCGCACCCGAATAATCTTCCAAATTGGCGAGGCTAAAGGCAAGGGCCATGTAGAAGTCGGCGTTGTCGTCTTCCAGGGCGATCGCTTGTCGATAGGCCGTGGCAGCCTGTGCAAAGTTCCGCTGGTTGGCTTGGGCAAAGCCAATGGCCGAGTAGATGCGCGCATTGTCTGGCTCTAAGGCAGCGGCTTGTTCATAAATCCCCACCGCTTCGCTGAAGTTGCGGGCTTCTACCAGTTCGCGTCCTCGATCCAGCAGATCATTCACTTGTCGAGTGGTTTCGCGATCGCTGGATGCCTGCGCTAGGTGTAGGGCAGGGGAAGGTGCGTGCAGGCGCTGCGATTCCATGGCTGTGGATGGGAATGGCAGCATAACTGTTCCCCCCAACGCCAGTAGTGTCAGGGTGAGGTTTACCCGTCGATTGATCCGTCGCTTCAGCAAAATGTTCTTTACCTCCAATGTCACATTGCTAACATCTCTCAGTTATACGTCTCGGACATGGCTTCTGTGAGAATGAGCCGATTGGCGGAGGCGATCGCCCCCATGCGTTCTGTAAATTCTCTCGAATAAGCCGCCGCTCCGGCCGGAATTGACGGGACAATCGAGAGCGAATCACAACCATCGCTCATTGATACAGGATATTGGCCTGGACAGCCAATTTTTGGAGAAAGTAACTCGTCTCATCCTGCGTCTCAACGTATGGACAAGCCAGTGTCCAGCGTAACGTTGTGTGTCGTTAGCACCTTATCAATACCAACCTATGATTTTAACCACAACTGATGTCCTTCAGGAGGGCACCATTGAAAGTTACCTCGGCGTCGTTACAGCGGAGGTGGTTTATGGGAGCAATGCGCTACGCGATTTTTTCGCCGGAATTCGCGACATCATTGGCGGACGAACGGCTAGCTATGAGCGGGTTTTTGAGCAAGGGCAGCAGGAGGCGATCGCCGAGCTGGAGCGCCGCGCCACGCGTTTGGGGGCAAACGCTGTCATCGGTATTCAAGTCACAACAGGAACCATCAACATTGATGAATCTGGCGTATTACTCCTGATTACGGGCACGGGGACTGCTGTCCGTGTGCGAGAGTAGGTGCCATCCCCATTTGAGTTAGGGCTTACGCAGTTTGATGATTTTGAGGGGCAGAGTGCCCCCAAAGATCATCAAATTCCTTTGGTTTTCGTACCCAATGCGTAATAGCAAATCCGGTTGAAGAACCCAACTATTGTTTGTTTGCGACCGCTGCATTGCAGCGGTCGCAAACAAACAATAGTTGGGTTTTACGGCTGTTTAACCAGATTTGATATAAGTCCTATGAGGAATCTTGGATGTGAAGAGTACCCATGCTGGGGACTGCGGAAGAGAAGAAAGCGTTGCCATAGTAGATTCAGTTGACAAGCCAAGCGAACCCATCAAACCCCAAGATGCGTTGCTTATCCAAGCTTGCCGACCATACACTGTTCACCGAATGAGGACATAACGAAATGACTATCGCAACTGAACGTGCGGCTATGATGGCAGCTGCAGAAGCCCAACCCCCTCAGTACACCGATACCGAAACCTACTCCCGCAATATCCTGGGACCGGTTTGGTTCAAGCTGAGCAAGCTGAGCGTTCTGGGTACAGCCGGATTGCCTGTTCCTCCAGTGGTTGTTGCTCCCGACCAGTCCGACTACATCATCGCAGCCGATGAAAAGTTTGTGGCTAGCTTGAAAATTGACTTTAACAAGAGCCCTCTTTCCGCGCTGCTGATGTGCCTCGGCACGATCGTAACGGTCAACTGGCACTTTGAAGGTCAGGGCCGCAAGGCAAGCGAGTTTGACCTGTCTACGTCGTTTGAAACGACCAAGGGGCAGTTCAGCTATGTTGCTAGCCTGGAAGCTATCCCCGAGGAAGTCCGCATGAATCCTGGCCTGTATGAAGTGTCTGCCACCGTTGAAGTTGGTCCTGCCAAGCACGAGTGCAGCCAGTTCGTTCTGGGTTACGGCTACATCTCCGAAGTGCTGCTTCAGGTTTACCCCTCGGTTTAAGCCTTAGCGCCAGATTGCAGGCGGGATAGCCTGGTTGCTATCCTGACCTGCATCCTTTGAGAGACAACAAGCCATCATCAAGTTGACCGCCAGAGCAAGCGATTGCCTCTGGCGGTCGCTTTTTCTTATACGGCCTTCGCTAGCTATAGCCTTATGCATTGGGATTAGGACAAATCATTTTTTGAAAGCCGCGCGGCGCGCGGCTTTCAAAAAATGATTTGGTTCTACCTGAGCGCGTAGCGCTATATACGACCTTGCCTATGCAACCTGATGAACTGAGATAAGACCCAGTCAGCCTTGAGAAGCTACCGTACAAGGCTTTTAACAATCCAACTGGGTTTGGTGCCGATAGGAAGGAGTGCTCTGAGCTTATGGAACATCCTGAAGCTCGTCATCAGGCCAGTTGCTAACAGCGCGACGTAGCTCTGCGAGCGACCCGTTATAGCCAAGGATGGCCTCAAGGCGATCAACCTCTGCTTGGGTCAGTTCTGCTTGCGCTCGTAGCACATCACTCTGCGTCCCCACCCCTGCTTGGAATCGTAACCGTGCTAGCCGGAGGGACTCGGTGGCACGTTCTACATTGAGACTTGTGGTTTCAATGTTTGTGTCGTTCGCAACCAAGCTGAGATAGGCTTGCTCGACCTGGAAACGGATGGTATCACGAGCATTCGCAAATTCGGCTTCTGCAATTTGCGTACTGACTTCTTGCTGTCGGGCCTGAGCTCGCGACGCTCCCCCATCAAACAAGTTCAAGCTCAGTTCCAATCCAATCCGGTAATCGTCAATGAAGTCGTTGTCTTCGTCGTTGAGCAGATTTTGGGTGCTGTATTGGGCAAAGGCGGAAAGTTGAGGGCCATACTGGGCGATCGCCGCTCGTCGTTGGTCGTCACTAATTTCCCGTTCGATCAGCCGTTGTTCTAGCTCAGCTCGATTGCGGTAGGCACGCACAATACTTTCCTCAAGGGAAAGTGGCCATGCTTCTTCCACGGCAATCGGATCGGCTGCCGTTAGGTTAATGGTGGGCGGAATCGAGAGCAATTGTGCCAGTTGACGACGGGCAACGGCCTGATCCCGCAGTGCATTGATTAAATCCTGTTGGCGGTTGGCCACTTCGACTTCGGCTTGCAGGACATCAAAACGAGTCCCAACTCCAGCCCGTTCCAGCGCTTCGGCATCTTGCAGGTTTTGCTCAGCCTGCACCAACGAATCGCGAAAAATGCGGAGGCGCTCATCGGCTTCCTGTAACCCGTAGTAACTTTGGGCAACGCTAAGTTCCAACTCTGCCAAAAAGGCTTCAATTTGCAGCTCCTGGAACTCAAGCTGGCTTTCGGCGACGTCAATTAGGGCGCTGCGCTGTCCTGAGGTGAATATATCGTAGTCGACCCGCACTGTACCGCCCAGGACAACATCAACGTCATCTCCGACTTCATCAAACTCCACGTCCCCTGTGAAGGGATCGATTCTTGAGATTTGCTGCTGCTGTTGCCCTTCTTGCAAGGTCAGATCGCCACCAAGGGATAGGCGAGGATAGAGGGCGGCTTGCTGTTCGCGGAGAACGGCAAATTGGCGATCCAGCTCCAACCGGGCGGCCTCTAGCTCGGGATTGTTGCGCTCGGCTAGTGCGATCGCCTGCTCTAGCGTAATCGGCTGTGACTCTTCTAGGGTTACTTCTTCGGAGATGGTTGGGAAGTCCAGGAAATTGGGAATGGCTTCCAGCTCAATCGGAACCTCTACTTCAGTTTGATCCCCAAATTGGGTAAAGTCTGCACCTTCCTGCGTGAAGTCGAGTTCGGCTTCCGCATCGGCCTCCACATCAGCCTCGGAGTCGAGGTCGGTGTCTACCTCAGGGTCTTCCTCCACAGTGGATTCAACCTCTGGCGGAGGAACATCAATCGGAACCTCCGTTTCCGGCTCTGGAGGGTCTTCTGCTTGAGCTGTCTCCAAATCTTGGGTTGTCTCTAGCTCTTGGGCGATCGCGCCTTCATCAGCAACGTCTTCATCCGCGAAGGCAGAGGGCGTATTGGCTGTGGGTTCCTCTAGCAAGCTCATCCATAGCGGTGTTCCTTGCTTTACCTCGGTCTGCCATGCCAAGGCAGCTTCAGATGTGGCATCAGCAGGGGATGAGGCTTCAGGGGAGGAAGCGATCGCTGGTGCTGTGGCACCAAGGCTTAACAAGAGGCTGATTCCAACTGGAGTCAGAGCATCAGAAAATTCCATAGCTATTAGCAGACAAGTTCTGAGCGAAAGGTCTTAAATGTTTAGGCATGAATCGGCACAATACAGGCTTATGCCACAGCCTAAAGCAGAATAACGGGTTACGGGAGTCAGGTAAATTACCCACCTGGATGAGCTATACTCCCCTAACTAGGTACTTATACAACGAACGTGAGGAATAGATTCAGAAACCGATCCGGCTTGTGGCTGGCTGCTTTGTCTTCTGGCCTCAACACCTTTTTCTCATGAGTCAAAGCGTGTAATATCCAACACTTATTTCCCACGGGTAAAGATAGCTGAAGGTTAGGTGCAAAGGTGACAGCCCCGACAAACCCCTGGAGTATACCAAGGCATCCACCAAAGGTTTTCCTTGCTCAGTTTATCCCCGTAGCTGGGCAGATGTAACCCCCAACCATCCCCGCAGATTGGATTCCTGATCTTCAGAGGGTTTGGGGAGTGGAGCGATGTGATATTGGGTGGGTTGAGGCGGAGCCAAATGCAACAATCCCACACGCAATTCATCGCGGTGGAAGAAGGTCACTTCAACCGTATCGCCTGGTTGGTAGTTTTGCAGGCGATCGCCCCACTGGTTGGCCGTCACGCGCAACCCATCCAACGCCAAGATCTCATCCTCCGCATCTAGCCCTGCTCGCTGAGCGGGTGAACCATATTCCACAAACCGCACTACGGCAGAACCCGGATCTGCCCGTAGCGCTAGCCCGGTGAATGGCGGCAACTGGGCTACGTCGTCCGTTTCCAGGCGCAACCCGAAGGCAGCTAAATAATCCTCGAAGGGCAGCTCATCGGTTGTTTCTAAACAGCGGTAGAAGAAGGAGTGCAGATCCATATCCGCCACGGATTCAATCACTGCTTTCAGTTGTTCTGGGGAAAAGCCAATTTCGTCGGTGCCGTAGGTCTGCCACATGTTGCGCAGCACATCGTCCATCGAACGCTGGTTATGGTGCTGCGATCGAATCAGCAAATCCAGTAATAGTGTCACCATCGCCCCTTTGAGGTAGTAGGACATCTGGTTGTTGTTGCTATTAGCATCTCGCCGATAGAGCTTAATCCAAGCGTCAAAGCTGGATTCGCTCAGCGGTTGCACGCGCCGCCCTGGCGTTGTCAAAAACCGAGTGAGTTCTTTGCTCAGTTCTTTCAAAAACGTGCGCGCATTGTAGATGCCAGCTCGCATGGGAATCAGCAAATCGTAATAGCTCGTTACCCCTTCTGCAAACCACAGCGAGGGGGTGTAGTTTTCCTGGTCATAGTCGAAGGCTTCCAGCGCTTTGGGACGAATGCGCTTGATGTTCCACAAATGGAAGAACTCGTGGGCGACCAACTGCATGAAGTTGTTGTACTTTTCGACCGACCGGAAGGTGAAGCGCGAATAGTTGAGGGTGCAGGAGTTTTTGTGCTCCAGCCCGCCATACCCCTGATTCGACAGGTGCAGTAGAAATTGGTAGCGATCGTAGGGCAGGCCGTCGAAGATCGCAGATTCCACCTCAATGATTTTTTGAGTATCGGCAATGAGGGTGTTGATGTTGTAGTTGCCCTGCCCCCAAATCACCCATTCATGAGGTTTGCCCTGTACTTCGAAGGGATAAATGGTGCTTTTGCCTACTTCAACTGGGCTATCCACCAGGGTGTCGAAGTCCGCGATCGCAAATGTATTGGGCTGATCGGCGATCGCAGGCAAGGTCGTCGCAACAGTCCAGTCCGCATGGGGCGGCGTCACCGTTAGGCGAATGGGGGTTTGCTCATACCCTGGAATATAGAAAAAGGTGGCGGCTCCATTGAAGTAGCCATGGGTACTATCCAGGTGGTTGGTGCGAACGGTGAGTTCGTTGGCATAGAGACGATAGGTGATGACGAGATCGCTGATGCCATCGGTTTTGATGCGCCAGTGGTTTTTGCTGCACTTTTGCCAATCTAAGACTTGGTAATTGGCGATCGCCGAAAAGTTCTGAACATGGCGGGCGTACTCGCGCACCAGATAGGATCCCGGTGTCCACACAGGCATTTTCAAATCGAGATGGGGCGATCGCCACCCTTGGATATAAAGCGTAATCTCAAACAGATGCGATTCTGGATGCGGCATCGCAATCTGATAATGCAAATCGAGGGGTGTTTTGAGCGTCGAAACGGGAGGAGTTTGAGTCGCTTCAGTCATGGATAAGATTGCGGCGCACCGTGAAACATCAGGGTCAGCAAACCAAAACGCTGCCTCTTCTCACAGTTCCAACGTCAACTAGCTTCGGCTAAACTTTCTTTAGCCAAATCGACGGGTTGCAACGGCTCGACGCTCGACCCCCGAGGCAGGATTTTGTTGCAGGAAATCCATCGAATTATAACAACTCCCCATCCATCCATCCTTCATTTGTAGCGCTATGGGCATTCGTTAAGTACGGCTGTATGTGGTGCGCCGCGCCCACATACAGCTATTTCTGTGCTTGATGCGGTTGCACACCACTATGAGTGTGGCTTTATCTAAAGCTTTAAGGAATCTGGTCTCTTTGTCCTCTTCCTGACGTTGCAATTATGGCGACTAAAAACAACTCGTTTTTTGAAGTCCTCGCAGCGCGAGGACTTCAAAAAACGAGTTGAAATGGATTGCTAGAGAATCGATACTCAGATTCTGCAATACCTTTAAATTCGACCAGCGAGGTGGGAAAGCTGGCGCAGATTCACCAAATTGATGGTCTGGTTACCGGGATCAATTCGTATCCACTGCTTGCTGTCGAGCTTCTCCATGATTTTGGTGGTTTCGTCCAGGGTGATGTCCGCCACATCAGCCAAATCCTTGAGAGGAATGTTGAAGATCTCGATGCCCTGGCTCGATTTTTGACCGTAGGTTTCGGCGAGCGAAACCAAGGTATTGGCCAATTTGATGGCTGGAGGTTGGTGGCGCAACTGGAAGCGAAAGTTCGTTAAGCGCAATCGTCGCACCATCAGTTGCAGCATCCGATGGTGCAACTGCGAATCCTTGAACAAGGTCTGAATGAAGCGCTGTGCTGAAATGCTGAGCAACTTGACTGAAGACAATGCAACCACATCTGTGGAACGGGGCGACTCATCTAAGATGGCCATTTCTCCAAAGAAATCCCCTTTACCCAGGATTGCTAGGGTGACAAAATCCTCGCCAGAGTGCCGTCGCACCTTGACCCAGCCCGACTGGATGAAATACACAGCATTACCCCACGCATCTTCCATGAGAACAGCGCGATCGGCAGGATACTCATGCTCCACTGCGATCGACATGAGCCATTCGAGTGTCTCTGGGCTAGCGGACTGAAACAGTGGAAAGATCTCACTAAAAGCTATAGTCTGCATGAAGAAGAAAAAGAGCTAAGAATCATACAACGTAATGGCTTGCGCCGTCCGACCTGCGGGACACGTTCGCGATCGCTTGGATTTATAGGGGGAAAGGACGCTAGAAGCACCGCATCAAAGTCCATAACTCAATTATGGTACCCATCCCCGTAGAAAGATATGCCAATTACTAAGAAATCTGAACTTCGCAAGCCAGTGATTCGACGTAGATCACCTGCTTCTCTTGACGGCTGACAGTGCCTTCGCTTGGCCTTGCGTAAGCGAATTCAGGAGTCACAGCCTCCAAAGATGCTTTTCTAGGTAGGAAATCTGCTTTGTCTTGAAACGAATGCTTCCCTCAATTTGCAATGTTTTGATTTACACACATCCCTACAAGACCGTTTAGGTCAGTAATGGCATTACGGCTTCTTGAACGGCCGATCGCCATCGCGCCATTTTTTCTGGGTAGGCTACCAGGATGGACTGATGATGGGTCAGGGTTGTTGGATCGATGGCATCGCGGGTGAAGCGAATGGGGGTGCCATCTGGCTCACAGCATTCCAATCCTGCTGCACGGGCGATCGCCAGGGGGCCAACCGTATCCCAAAGCTTGACTTTGCGATTGAAGTAAACATATAGATCGGCGCGACCCAAGATGACTTCCATCACTTTGAGGCCAAAACTGCCGATGCTGTAGAACTGGACGGAGGGAATAGCCTGGGCGATCGCCGCGCCGAACCGATGATTATCCTTCATTCCGATTAGGAGTGTACAGCGGTCAGATGGGCCAGAATAGCTGGGCAGCGGCAATAATCGTGGTGTATCGTTGTCGATCGCAGCGAAGACCCCAATTCCCATCCCGCCCCAATACAGTTGCCGAAAGGCTGGAGCGTAGACCCAACCGGCCTGCGGAACGCCATCTTCTAATGCCCCCAGCATGATGGAATAGTGCAGTTTGCCTTCGATGAAATCGTCGGTGCCATCTAGCGGGTCGATTAACCAAAGCCGCTGGGAAAGTGCAGATGGCTCGGAGAAGCGATCGCGCGACGCCGGGTTTTCCTCTGAAATCACACCATCATCTGGAAAGAGGTGCGTCAGTGCTCCCGACAATCGTTTGTCTAAGGCGCGATCGACATCCGTCACATAATCATGCTTGCCCTTTTCATAAACCTGAAATTTGGTTTGCGCCATCGATACCGCCTGCTCTCCACATGCCCGCAACGTGCGACAAATCTCATCCACCTGCGCTGTTGAAAAAAGCGGCATCTTTAGTTCCTAGATTGTGGTTGTCCCACCCAAGCATAGACAAAAAAAGGGCTAACCCCAAAGGCTAGCCCACAAATTGGGAACGCTTAAATGAACTACTTTTGCAGTACCAACTTCACGTTAGCGTTTTGCAGGCCAGGGCGCTTAACCTCAGCCAAAGTCTTGTTCAC